>VAWT01000197.1 GCA_005883415.1 Actinomycetota bacterium
CGAGGTCAAGTCCGACACCCGGCCTACGTAGTCGCGGGCCTGCACCGAGGCCTCGTCGCGCTGGCGCTGGGCCTCGCTCGCTGCCTGCTCCCGCTCGGTCTGCGCGGCCCGGGCGGCCTCCTCCCGCTCCCGCTTGGCGTCGCGGTTGGCGTCGGCACGGATCTCCCGAGCTTCCTCCTCGGCTTCGCGGCGGATCTCGGCGCCGCTGGTTTCGGCCGCCTCGATGATCGCCCGTACCTGCTCTGAGGCGCCAGTGGCGAGGGTCTCCTTGCGCTGGCGGTTGGAGCGCTTTAGCTCGTCGACCTCCGCGGCGATCGCCTGTAGGTGGGCGTCGACGGCCGATGGGTCGTAGCCCCGCCGCCCTACGGGGAAGTCTTTCTTCTCGATGGTCTCTCGTTCGAGGGCCACGACGGCTACACCTCCGCATCCCGGGTGTGGCAAAAAGCACGCGCAGCCTACCTGACGTGGCGGGGCGCGGGGGACGCTAACCGGCGAGCGTGGGGCCCCGGTCAACCGGACACCGGGACCCGGGGGCCTACACGGGAGCGCGGCCCTCGGCAATCGCCTGATCGAGCTCTCGCTTGAGGTCCCGAATCTCGTCTCGGAGCTTGGCCGCGTACTCGAACCGCAGCTCCTCCGCGGCCTGGAGCATCTCCTCCTCGAGCGCGACGATCGTCTTCTCTATTTCTACAGGGGGCATCGACCTCGCCGCCTCGCGCAGCCTCCGACCGCGCCGGCCGCGGGGCACTTTCGACTCCGCCTGCAGGAACTCGGCGATGTCGGAGATCCCCTTGACGATCGTCTCCGGAGTGATTCCGTGCCGCTCGTTGTAACCGCGCTGGATGGCCCGACGGCGGCTTGTCTCGTCGATCGCCGCCCGCATCGCCGCCGTCTCCTTGTCGGCGTACATCAGCACCTTGCCCTCCACGTTTCGCGCCGCCCGACCGATCGTCTGGATGAGCGAGGTCTCGCCGCGGAGGAACCCCTCCTTGTCAGCGTCGAGAATCGCCACCAGCGAGACCTCGGGCAGGTCGAGCCCTTCGCGCAACAGGTTGACGCCCACCAGCACGTCGAATTCTCCGAGCCGTAGCTCTCGGATGATCTGGATCCGCTCGAGCGTGTCCACCTCCGAGTGCAGGTAGCGGACCTTGAAGCCCATCTCGAGCAGGTAGTCCGTCAGGTCCTCGGCCATCTTCTTGGTCAGCGTGGTTACGAGCGTCCGTTCGTCGCGATCGGTGCGCCCCCGAATCTCGTTCATCAGGTCGTCGATCTGGTTGCGGGTCTCGCGCACCTCCACCGCGGGGTCCACGATCCCCGTCGGCCGCACGATCTGCTCGACGACCCGCTTCGAGTGGCCGCGCTCATATTCGCCGGGGGTCGCCGACACGAACACCATCTGGGGGGTGATCGACAGGAACTCTTGAAACGTCTGCGGCCGGTTGTCGAGCGCGCTCGGCAGGCGAAAGCCATAGTCGACCAGCGTCTGCTTGCGGGAGCGGTCGCCCTCGTACATGCCGCCGAGCTGCGGGACCGTCTGGTGCGACTCGTCGATGAAGCACACGAAGTCATCGGGGAAGTAGTCGAGCAGGCAATACGGTCGATCGCCGGGCCGGCGGCCGTCGAGGATCCGGGAGTAGTTCTCGATCCCGGAGCAGAAACCGAGCTCCCGGAGCATCTCCATGTCGTACTGCGTGCGCTGTCGCAGGCGGTGGGACTCCAGCAGCTTCCCCTGGGCCTCGAGCTCGGAGCAGCGCTCGTTCAGCTCGCGGCCGATCTCCGCCACGGCGTCGTCGATCATTCCCTCGCGGACGTTGTAGTGGGTGGCGGGCCAGACCCCGATGTGCTCGAGATCGTCGTTCAGCAACTCCCCGGTCAGCGGGTCGAACTCCTGCATCTGTTCCACCTCGTCGCCGAACAGGACGACACGGAACGCGGTCTCGGCGTAGGCCGGAAACACCTCGAGCGTCTCCCCTCGGACCCGGAAGTTCCCACGGGCCAGCGCGGTGTCGTTGCGCGTGTACTGGATCGACACCAGCTTGCGCAGCAGCGCCTCGCGGTCCACGAAGTCCCCCTTCGTCAAGGTCTGGAGGTTCTCGTCGTATGTCTCGGGCGACCCCAGTCCGAAGATGCACGAGACGCTGGCGACGATCACCACGTCGCGACGGGCGAACAGGGCGGCGGTGGCGGAGTGACGGAGCCGGTCGATCTCCTGGTTGATGGCCGAGTCCTTCTCGATGTACAGGTCCTTGCTGGGGACGTAGGCCTCGGGCTGGTAGTAGTCGTAGTAGGAGACGAAGTACTCCACCGCGTTGCGCGGGAAGTAGGTCCTGAACTCGTTGCACAGCTGGGCGGCGAGGGTCTTGTTGTGGGCGATCACGAGCGACGGCTTCTGCACCGCCTGGATCACGCCCGCCATCGTCATCGTCTTGCCTGTCCCGGTCGCGCCGAGGAGGGTCAGGAATCGCTCGTCCGCGTGAACTCCCTCGGCCAGCGATTCGATCGCCGCAGGCTGGTCGGCGGTCGGATGAAAGGCGGGATCGAGCTCGAACTTGGGCATCGATCTGAGCGTAGCGGGGCCCGCGGGAGACGCACCGCCTGGCGGCGAGACGCCCGCAGCGCCGCTACGCGTTGCCGCGCAAGCGGGCGATGAACACGCCCCGGGAGCCTCGCCGGCTCCGGGTGTCTCTGGGGAGTGCCTCGGTTGCGGACAGCTGGGCGGCCCGCGAGCACAGCAATTCCACGAGTGGCTCGGTGCGGTGAAACGGATCGGCGATCACGGCCCCGTCGTGTAGCGAGAGCGCCGCCCGCAGCTCGCCATTGACCTCCGCGACGATCAGCGGCTGTGACGGGACTTCGGCGCTATCGAGGGCCGCTAGCCGAACAAGCGCCAGTGCGTCGTCCGGGAAGGCGTGCCTGATCGTGACGCTATCGACTGGCGCGTCCATACCGTTTCACGTAGCTGGGGATCGAAACGGTGCAGCGCCGGTCGGGCTTGGGTCGATCGGCGGTCAACCGCAGCGGCAGCTCGCCGGCCCATACGGGGAGCTTGTAGTCCTCGGCGGCGTCGACCGGTGGGCCGCTTCGGATTTTGGCCGATGCCTCCACGATCTCCATGGCGACGACCTCGGTGGCTTCGAGCTCGGCATCGCTCGGTCCCCGCACGTCACCCGAGCGGCCATGCAGGTACACCTCCTCGGAACCGCGGGCATAGAGCATCGGGATCGTGTACGGCTGGCCACCGGAGGTGAATGCCACATGCGCCACAAGGCCCTCGTCGAGGATGGCGTCGATCGTCTCGGTGTCGTAGTGCGCGCGGCCAGCGCGACGGCGGACGGTCGTCCTGGCGGAGCGAGGCACGTCTTCCCGAAGCGCATGTGTCGTCGCCGGCTCGTCCTCGACAATGCTCAAAGTCGGCCGTTGCCCTCTGTGATGATCTTTGTTATAGTACAAACTCATGTCTGAGCTAGAACAATATCAAAGGACGAGGACGGACGCGAACGGGCGGCGGTCAAGCGGCCACATCACCGGGAGCGGCCACATCACCGGTTCCACTTCGCGCGAGATCGCCGCCAGCGCGGAGGCGGCGATCCGCGAGGGTCTGCTCGAGTCCGGCGACCCCCTGCCGACGGTACGGTCGCTGGCGAGCGCGCTCGGGGCCAGTCCGGCGACCGTCAACTCCGCCTACCGAGTTCTCCGCGAGCGGGGGCTGGTGATCGCCGAAGGCCGGCGCGGCACCCGCGTCGCTCCGCGTCCCCCATTGCGCACGCCGATGCGTCCGACGGCGGTACCCGCGGCCGATCAGGCCGGCCTCCGCGACCTGGGCATCGGGCTTCCCGATCCGGGCCTGCTTCCCCCACTCCCGGAGGCGCTCGCCCGGGTCGACGTCGAGCAGCGAATGCTGATCAGCGGCCTGGAGGGTCCCGACCCGGTTCTGCTCGAGGCCGCTCGGAGCGGGTTCGAGATGGACGGCGTGGCCGCGGAGTCGATAGCCGTCATCTCCGGCGCGCTGGACGCCGTCGAGCGCCTCCTCCAGGCCCACCT
>VAWT01000198.1 GCA_005883415.1 Actinomycetota bacterium
GCGTGACTGCGAGTGGGCGAGTTCGTCGGTGGCATGCTTGAGCATCTGGATCCGAGTGTCGCCCTGTTCCAGCAGCCCAGCGGTGTGGAGGCTCATGCCAATTGCCCGGTGGGTGCCGAGAGCTCTCGCCAGCGGCAGCTCCTCGTCGATGATCGCCCGGGCGCCATCGAGGTCGCGGAGCCCGGTCCGCGCTCGTGCCCCGAGAATGCGGCAGCTAATGATTCCGGTGGCCGGTCTGCGCCACTCGACGAGGCCCGCGGTAGGCTCGTCAAGCCTGCGATAGAGCTCGAACTCGCGTGCTGCCGCCTGGTACTCGCCGCACGCAAGGTGGAACCGGGCCCGCGACTCCACCAGCGCGTAGGTCACTAAGCTCGGCGGGTCGGGTTCAGGGATCTGGCTCAGTAGGTCGCGGGCCTCTTCGAGCCTTCCCTGCTCGGTGAGGCAAAGCGCGAGCCAAATGCGGGCCAGGGTTAAGCCGTAGCCAGAGAGGTACCGATCACCGCTGCCGAGCGCGGCGTTTGCGTCGGCCTCACCGTCCACAAGCCGGCCGAGACGAGTGTTCGCGACGCAGCGCCACGCCGAGGCCCACGCGAACGCGGTCGGGGAGCCCAGCCTGCGCGCCTCGTCCATCGCGCGCGTCAGCGCTGACGCGGCGCGTTCCAGCTCGTCGCAGATCACGAGCGCGACCATTGCGCGATACATCGGCGCGCAGGCTGGCCCCTCGGAGCGCAGCAGCTCGTCGTTGGCGAGCGCTCGCTCGGCCAGCCTCACCACCTCGGCCGCGGCTCCTCCGCCGATGATCTCCTCGTATGCGAGGGCGCAGAGCACCAGCCGCCCTGCCACCGTCTCGCGCGATTTGCGCGCGGAGCGCGCACGGTTAACTCGCTCCCCGACGGGTCTGGGAAACCTGACTAGGCTCGGCCCCACGACCTCGATGTTTGACAGGAGATGGCCCTCCATCCGCTCCGCCAGTTCGATATCGACCTCGGCGACCTCGTCCAGACCCTCGTCCAGGATCTCGATCGACCGGGTGTCCTCGCCGGCGGCAAACAGGACGACCGACAGCGCGATCCGAGCCCGCGCCCGGGTCCGCACATCACGCGCGGCCCCGATCGCGTGACCCAGATCGGCGCGTGCGCCGGGGTCGCCCGCCTGTACCTTGGCACTGCCAAGCTCAAGCCACAGCGGCGCCGGATCGTCCGCCGGCTCCAGTTCAGCAATCGCCCTGCTGAGGTACGTGACCGCTGCCTCCGGAGCCCCGGCGCCGAGCGCCCAGCGCGCTGCTTCTTGCAATAGACCAACGGCACCGGGGTGAGTCCCAAGTGGGCTGGCGACCAGATGCGGGGCAAGCTCCCATGCGCTCGCGCCCCGGCCGACCAATGCCTTGACCGCCTGCTGGTGCAGTTGCGCACTCTCGGCCGCGGTGAGAGCGGCGCGTACCGCGTCTGCCACGAGCGGATGCACGAACGACAAGCGCTCACCCGATCGGACTATCCCGGCGCCAACTAGCGCCGCGATCACGTCCTCAAGTTCGACCACGCCGGTTTCACTGGTCCCTGCGAGATCGTCGCGGCGTGCGCTCTCGCCAAGGATCGCCAGCGCTCGAGCCACCGCTCGACCATCCCCCCCAAGGGCGGCAAGGCGCCGTCTCACCGCCGGACCGATCGCTACCGCGCCAATCGTTCGCACCCGCCCGATCTCGCCCGCCCGGGGGCGAACATGCTCTGTATGAAGCGCCCGCAGCAACTCGCACACCAGCAGCGGGTTTCCGCCCGTCGCCTCCTCACACGCCGTGCAGAACCCCGGATCAACCTCCTCGCCCAACTCGCTTCCCAGCATCCCTGCTAGCGCCGCCTCGCTCAACGGCCGCGGCTGCACGACCCGCGTCAAGGGATCCGACACCAGTGCATCGACCACATCCGAGGCACCGGGCTCTCCCGTGCGATAGGCCAGCGCCACCATCGCGGCCATCCCCTCAAGACGCCTCACCAGAAACTCCAGGTACCGGAGCGAGGCCTCGTCGCAGCAGATCACGTCATCGACGCAGATCAGCAACGGCCAGTGCGTGGCCAGGTTCACCGTCAGCCAGTAGAGAGCATGCAGGCCGACGAACAGCGAATCGGGCGCGACGGAAACGCGCGGCTCATCACCCAACACAGCACGCGCCCCGGTCGCCGCGCCCGAAAACAGCTCCTCCACCGGCAAATCCGCGCGCGCGAACACCGGCTCGAACAACTGCCGCACCACCCCGTAGGGAAACTCGCGCTCAAACGGCGCCGCCCGCGCCCGCAACACAATCACCCCTTGCTCATCGGCCAACCGCTCGGCAACCCGTAGCAGCGCGCTCTTACCAATCCCCGCCGGACCCCGGACCACTAGCACCCCGGCGTCGCCGACTAGGGCGCGATCAACCACTCCCTCGATCGCCGCGACCTCAGCCTCGCGATCGAGCAACGCACCCACGCCCCGGGTATGGACCACCACAACCCCACTATACGCCCGATGTTGGGGGCAATGTTGGGGGTCACCCCCGTAGCGAACGCACCCCCACACCAGGACGATAAAGCTTGCTTTGTGAAACCCCGATATCTCAAGAGGAGATGCTCGTGATGAAGAGAATGATCGCCACCGCCGCTGTTTGCGGCGTCTCGCTGTTCGGCCTTACAGCGGTTGCCGGTGCCGCACCGGGTTATCCGAGCGCCAATCTAAGCGTCGTCCTACTCCACAACGCTGCGCCGTGCGCGGCCGTATCGACGAACAATCCGACCCTCAATCTGCCGAATCCCCCCCTGGGTGTCACCCTCCTCGAGGGGGTCGGTGGGGTCCTCTGCAGCAACCAGCCCTAAGCCGCGATCGTTGAACGGTCTGGAGGGCGCCGGTACGGCTGACGCCCTTCGCTCTACGTGAACACCACAGCTAGCCCCGCCCTCGCCGATTTGCAAACCCGTTTGCAACACCCGACGCCCATCATCGCCCTCGAAATTAAGACCTAGCCACAGGCCCAGCAGTCATCTACGCCCACACAACCCCAACAAGTCGGGGGTAACCGATGTCCCTTGTTCCTCGGCTCTTCTACGTCCGGCGGAAATTCGCCGTCATCGTCCCGCTAGTGGTGATGGCGTTTCTGGCCACACCAGCGTTACCAGCCGGCGCCGCGAGCCCATCCGCGGACCTCGCCACAACCATCACAGCGCATGGCACCAACGTCCAGGGCGGCTCGATCGGCTACACGATTACCGCTACGAACAACGGCCCTGACGCGGCGTCCGGTGTCGTCATGACCGACCACATACCGTTCAGCATGTGGAGTCGGTATCCCACGACCTTCTTGTGTGTGGGAAGCGTCCAGCCCGTCGGAACACCGGGGTGGTGCGGCCCGCTGCAAAGCAGCGTGTCGTGCACGGCACCCCCAGTCGGCTCGACTGGAACCGTCAGTTGCACAACCCGCTCGCTAGCGCCGGGCGCGTCGATGACCATTGAGATGGCGATCCATGTTGGGTTTTACCTCTCATCCCACCTGGTCGAAGACACGGCTACGACGACCTCCGGCACGTTCGACCCCAACACGGCCAACAATACCGCCAGCGTGGCGGTTGGACGCTACGGACCCGTAGGGTGATCGGTCCCGAAAGGAGATCCATGTTCAAGAAGCGAATCGCACTCCTCGCCGCGCTCATCTCCGTCGGAGGCGCGGCCGGCGCGCTGGGCCCGGTCGTTCCAGCCGCGCAAGCCGCGAAGTACACGTGCACAAGCCCCTTTTACCCTAAGCAACTACCTGTCACCACCAA
>VAWT01000199.1:0-4435 GCA_005883415.1 Actinomycetota bacterium
CCAGGTGCTCGACGATCCGGCGCGAGTCGCAGATCGCTTCGCCCTCGATCACAAGCACGGGCACGCGCCGCTGCTGGCTCAGCGCCTCCACCTCGGGACGCCGCGACCGCCGCTGCGGCACCCGGACCTCCTGGAACGAGATTCGGTCCCGCTCCAGGGTCCGGGCGACCTTGCCGCACGGGCACAACCAGTTCGTCGGGGTCGTGCAGCGATAGAGGGTGGCCATTCCCTCTAGTGAAGCGCGACCTCGGGCTCGGCGCGAACCAGCTCGCCATTCCGGTCCCTCGAGTCGTCGGCCGAACACCAGCAGGAGCCCGAATACCGCGCCCAGCTATGACGCGGAAGAGACGCCGAATGTGACAGGCCCTATTCGTCGAGGACTTTCAGGTCGAGCCCGGCGAGTCGGTCGGGGTCCGCGAGAATGTCCATCTCGGCGATCTTGCCGTCCTTGATGGTGCATCCCATTACCGAGAACGGCCTGCCGTCGCGCAGCGCGACCATGCCGGCGGCGCCGTTGACTAGCGCGCGGTGTTGGGTCAGGCCGACTCGCGAGAACATCATCGCCTGGCCGGCGACCGCCTCCGCGCCCTCGACGTGGCGCGATAGGCCCGTGAGCCCGGCGTCGGCGTGCAGCACCACGTCGGGGTCGAGCACGGCGACCAGCCCCTCAAAGTCACCTTCACGCGCCGCCGCCAGGAACGCCTCGACGACCTTCCACTGTGCGTGGAGGTCGGCAGCCGGCGCGGGGGCAGAGCCGCGCACGCGCCGACGCGCACGACTTGCCAGTTGCCGCGTGGCGTCGGGGGTGCGCTCGAGAATCGTCGCGATCTGTTCGAACGGCACCGCGAACATGTCGTGCAGGACGAATGCCAGGCGCTCGGGAGGACTGAGCGTCTCGAGCACGACCAGGAGGGCCAAGCCGATCGAATCCGCCAGCAGCGCCTCGTGCTCGGGGTCGGAGCCGTCCGCAGGGTCGACGATCGGGTCGGGCACGTGCACGTCCAGCGGCTGCTCACGCCGGGTCTTGCGCGAGCGGAGCATGTTCAACGCCACGCGCGCGACGACCGTGGTCAGCCATCCGCCCAGGTTCTCCACCTCGCTGCTGTCTGTCCTGCTCAGCCTCAGCCACGCATCCTGGACGGCGTCGTCGGCCTCGCTCAGCGAGCCGAGCATGCGGTAGGCGACGGCCCGCAGGTGCGGCCGGTGCTCCTCAAATTGCTGCGCAAGCAATTCGTGTCTGTCCATTGTCACGTTCCTCCTTCGCCGGGTGTCATGGAACTAGACCCGCGAGATCCGCAGAATGTGACCAGACGGCGGCGCGAGCGCGTCTAACGGTGTGGTTCGCGCCACATCGCATACATGGTCGGCCCACGCGGCAGCTTGATGTCCCTCGTGACCCGGAACCCATGCCGGGCGTAGAAGGCGATGTTGCTCTCCTTCGAGGCCTCCAGGTAGGCGGGCAGGCCATCGCGGTCGCACAGCTCGAGCCCCGGACCGAGCAGCAGCGACCCGAGCCCGCACCCCTGCTCGGACGGCGTGACTCCGAGCGTGGCCAGATAAAGGTGGTCGGGTGCCTTCGGGTGGAGGTGCTCAACCGACCGCAGCCCGTACCCGACGAGCGGGCCGCGCGGCCACAGACGGGGGTGGGCGTACGCGCTGATCAGGCGCAACGCCTCCACCGGCGTGGTGACGCCCTTGCCCGGCGGAGACCAGATGGCCACCCCCGCGTTGCCGCTGTCGTTCCACACCAATCCCATCGGTAGCCGGATCGCCATGTAGACGCCAAAGAACTTGTTCAGGCAGTTCCGCCGCAGGCGCTCGTGCGGCGCCGCCCAGCAGCCGACCGGGTCATCCATGAAGGCGTCGGCCAGCGAACCGGCGAGCACTCCGCGATCGGCAGCGACCGTCTCTCGGATCTGCTCGGATGTCGCTCGAGCTCGGGGCACGCTCAGGCCGGCGTGACTTCCAGGTATAGGGTCTCGATCCCGAGCGCCCCGCCCGCGCGTTCATAGAGCCTCCGTCCGAGCCCGTAGTTGGCTTCCAGCGCGGCTTCCGCCGCCGCGATTTCGCTGCGTTCGTCCAGTACCCGCGCTCGGCCGTCTGCGGGCGGGCCAAGCGGTTTGCCTCGCGCCGTGCAGGGTCCGACGCGGGCACGCGGGTCGTTGCGGATCCGCTTGACCTTGGCCGCGTCTGCGTCGCTGCGCACGTAGAGCCTGCCGTCGCCGAGCCCGAACCACACCGGCGTCGGGACGGGCTGCCCACTGCGCCTGTACGTCACGAGCAGGCAGTACTTGTGGCCCCTCAGGTGATCGAACCCAAACACGCTCGACCCCTCGCTCGCCAGCGAGCGAGCTGCGGGATGCCTGACCGAGTCGTAGAAGCGGCTAAGCGACAAGGCCATGGCGGCGAGCGTATAGGGTCACGTACGGATGGCCTCACTGCGCGACGCAGACCTAAAGAAGAAGCTCGGTGCCAGGGAGAGCGAGGAGAGGATCGTGAAGGCCCAGCACCGACTGCTGGCCTTGCGGCTGCAGATGGGCGGACTGATCGGAGATGGCACGCTGGGGCCTCCTTTATGCATCCTGTTCGAGGGATGGGACGCATCGGGGAAGGGCGGCAGCATTCGGCGGTTGGTGAGTCCGCTGGATCCAAGGCACGTTCGTGTGGCGCAGTTCGCCGCGCCCACGGCGGACGAGCGCAGACATCACTTTCTGCACCGCTTCTCGGCGGCGTTGCCGGGCTGGGGTGGGATGGCCGTTCTGGACCGCTCCTGGTACGGCCGGGTGCTCGTGGAGCGCGTGGAAGGGTTCGCGACCGAGGAGGAGTGGCGCCGAGCCTACCCCCAGATCGTTCAGTGGGAGAGCGCGCTCGCGGCCGAGGGCCTTGTGCTCGTGAAGTTCTGGCTGCACCTCTCTGAGGACCAGCAACTGCGTCGATTCCGCGCCCGTGAACGCGACCCGCTGAAGCGCTGGAAGCTCACCGGTGAGGATTGGCGCAACATCGCTCGCCGCTCCGACTACGAACAGGCGGTTGAGGAGATGCTCGCCACCACGGACCATGAGCTCGCCCCGTGGCACGTGATTGCCGCCGAGTCCAAGCGTTACGCCCGGGTGCAAGTGCTCGAGCACGTGATCTCGGCCATCGAGGACGCCCTGCGTATCTGCGGACAGACGCCGATCGATCTGGAGGCGTCGATCTAGCTCGCGGCGTAGCCCGGGTTGAGTCGTTATACGGTTTCAGGTCCTGGCCAGCGACGGCCGCCGACCTCGAGCTCCTGCACTCTCAGCGTCCTGATCTCCACCTCGTCGGCTCTCAGCTTGCGGATGACGGCGTTCGCGATCGCTATGCGGCCAATCGCGAGTGCGCCCACGGCGCCGGCGGCGATCGCCAGCGGTCCCATGGCTGTCGGCCCGAGTAGGCGCGCCCCGACGACCCTTGCTCCGGTGATCGCAGCTCCGTTGACAGCGGCAGGAACACGTCTGCGTGGAGATCTGATGCGGCTCATGGTGTCCTCCTGAGGCTCGATTTGGACGTACGCGGCCTGTCTGTCGTCTGACAGCTCCGTTGCATCGGTCCGCAACTTCGGGTTAGACGTTAGGGTTTCTGCCTTCGAACAACGAGTACCGTCCCGTTCGACCGACAGGGGGGAAGTCTGTGATGCAAAAGATCTTTGCTGGTCTGCTCGTAGCCGCGGTCTCGCTGGTGGCCGCTCAGGCTGCGGCAGCGCAGCCCGGCTTCACGCCCCTGAACCCGCTGTTCGGGACTGGTACCAGCCCGCAATCGATCGCGTTCAGCTCCAACGGGGCGCTCGTCGCAACCGCCGACACCGGCGGCAACAACGTGGCGGTGTTCGGGGTCTCATCCGGCGGGTCGCTCGTGCCGGCGCCGTTCTCCCCGTTTCCGACCGGGAGCCAGCCGACCTCAGTGGCGTTCAGCCCCAACAGTGGGCTGGTCGCGGTGGCCAACCGGGGCTCTGACTCGGTGTCCGTCTACTCGGTCGGCGCCGGCGGGTCGCTGACTCCGGTGTCGGGCTCTCCATTTGCGACCGCGGCCGGTCCGGCGTCGGTTGCTTTCAGTCCCAACGGCTCACTTCTCGCGGTAGCCGACCGGGGGTCCAACGCGGTGTCCACATACTCCGTGTCGCCGAGCGGGTTCCTGACTCCGGTGGCCTACGCCGGCACCGGGAGCGCGCCGCAGTCGGTTGCGTTCAGTCCCAGCGGCACGCTGCTCGCCGTGGCCAACAACGGCTCGAACAACGTGTCAGTGTTCACGGTGGGTGCCAACGGGTCGCCGGGTCCGGTGGGGACTGCTGGCGCCGGGACGAGTCCGACGTCGGTCGCGTTCAGTTCGAGCGGAACGCTCCTGGCCGTGGCCAACTCCGGGTCCAACAACGTGTCAATGTTCACCGCGTCCCCGTCCGGGGCGCTGACACCGG
>VAWT01000199.1:4562-6713 GCA_005883415.1 Actinomycetota bacterium
TCAATGGGGGCGTCAACGATGGATTCAACGCCGGCTTCAGCCCCGGCTGGAGAAGCGAGTGCAGCCAGGCCTACCGCCCGAAGGGCGCGTGGCAGGTCGGCTGGCAACGCGGCTTTGTGACCGGACGGCACCAGAAGACGGGTCACGTAGGCCGGCAGTCTGCGCTGACCGCGTCGCCGGCTGCAGTTGCGCAAGCCCGGCCAGCCGCCGCTGTCGGTTGCGATGTGGTGTTCAACTTCGCGTTCAACAAGGCGTTCAACATCGGCTTCAACAGCGGCTACAACGCGGCGTACAACTTCGCGTTCAACCAGGGGTTCAAGGCCGGGCTGGCCAAGGGGCGCGCCTAGATAACCGGCTCCGAGGGGGGCCGTGGAATCCCCATGTCCCCCCTCGGTCAAAACCTCCGCAGCACCGCCCCCGTAGCCCGCAGCGCCAGGGGTTGACGGGACCCGTCGGACGCCAGATGCTCGCCCTTTCGAGCTCGATAGAACGCGATCGTCTCCTCCAGGGCATCCTCGTGCGGGGAAGGCCGCCATCCAAGCTCGCGCCTGGCCTTGGTGCTACGGAATGCCCAGTTGAGCGAGGAGGCCCGGATCTCGGTCGGCGAGGGCAGCGACAACAAAGGGAGCCGATGCCCGGCGTTGGCGATCGCCAGCGCGACGCTCAGCGGCAGCTTGACCGCGGGTGGCTCCACGCCCGAAAGTCGCCCGAGGTCAGCGAACAGCCGGTCCAGCGTGAAGTTCCGGTTGCCAAGGATGTACCGCTCGCCGACGCGCCCCCTCTCGTCGGCCAATAGGTGTCCCCGGGCGACGTCCTGTACGCCGACGATGTTAAGGGTGCCCTCGACGTAGGCCGGGATCTCGCGACGCAGAAACCGGCGCACCAGCACCGTCGACGAGCGCCCGGGGTCCCCGGCCCCCAGCACGTGTGCTGGGTTCACGATGACGACCGCAAGCCCGCGAGCTAGCACCCGCAGGGCCTCATTCTCGGCCTCGTGCTTTGAGTCCAGGTAGGGGATCGCGTACCGCCCCGCGTCCCAGACGCTCGTCTCATCCGCGGTGGACCCGGGTGGGGCCGGGCCGACCGCCGCCACCGACGACGTGTACACCGCGCGCTGCACGCCGGCCCGCAGCGCCTCCTCGAGCACGATCCGGGTCCCCTCGACATTGAGCGCGAATACGCGCTCCCTGCTCTGCACGAGCGATGTCGTTCCGGCCACGTGGAAGACGCGCTCGATACCCCGCATCGCCCGCCGGACCGCCCGCCGGTCGAGCACGTCGCCCTCAACCTGCTCGACCTCGAGCTCGGTCAGTACCCCGCGTCTGGATCGCTTTCGCACCAGGACGCGCAACTCGTCCCCGCGCTGCACCAGCAACCGGGCGAGGTGTGAGCCGATGAACCCTGTCGCGCCGGTGAGGAGCGTGCCGGCCACGTCACGATGCAGTCTATGTGCACTGCGGGCCGTTGGTAGGGTGGCGCGGCCCATGACGGTCGCAATCGTGTCCGATACATGCCACTACCTCCCGCGGGAGCTAGTAGCCGAGCACGGGATCCAGGTGGTGAGCCTGTACGTGCATCGCGACGACCTCGCAGAGCGCGAGAGCGAAATCTCAGACTACGGCGACTACTACGGGCAGCTTCGCGATCTGAGTGGCCTGCCCACCACCTCACAGCCGTCGGTCGGAGACTTCCTCGCCGTCTACGAGCCGCTCCTCGAGGCCGGCCAGGAGATCGTCTCGATCCACCTCGCGGGCGGGATGTCGGGGACGGTGGCCGCGGCGGAACAGGCCCGTCAAGCGCTGGGCGACCGCTCCGAGCGGGTTCACGTCATCGACTCTGAAAGCGCCTGCGGCGGCGAGGGGCTAGTCGTCCTGGCGGCATCGTCATACGCGGCTCACAACGGTCGCGATGGCGCCGCGGTCGCGGAGCACGCCCGGGCCGCTCGCGCCCAGCTCAAGATGTGGTTTGCGATCGACACGCTGGAGTACCTGCGGCGCGGCGGGCGGATCGCGGGCGCTCAGGCCTGGCTCGGCTCGGCGCTGAAGATCAAGCCGATCCTGACGGTGGAGTCGGAGATCACGCCGATCGAGCGCGTTCGCACCTCACGACGGGCGTTCGAGCGGATGGTCGAGCTCCTGCGGACCCTGAGCG
>VAWT01000461.1 GCA_005883415.1 Actinomycetota bacterium
TGCGCGTCGCTCGCGCGGGCGTGCAGGACGCGGATATCGTGCTCTCGATCACCCAAGGCGGCTGGAGCGCGGCAGCGCGGGTCCCGCTGTCAACGCCGCACGTCTGTTACAGCTTCGGTCTTCCCCCGCATGTATACGGCTTCTCCCAGACGTACCTCAACGACGAGCCGAGGGCGCTGCGGCCCGTGCTGCGAGCCGCGCTACCGGCTCTGCGCGCCTACGACCGCAACATGCTCCGCCGTCCACGGCGGCTGATCACGTGCTCGGAGTTCGCGGCGCGCGAGCTGCAACGGGTTCATGGCCGTTTAGCCGCGGTCGTTCACCCGCCGGTCCGAACACACGTCTTCACCCCGGGTCCGGCGGATCGGCAAACCTTTCTCATGGTTGCCCGGCTTGTGTCCTTCAAGCGCGTCGACATGGTCGTCGAGGCGTTCCGTGGGCTTGAGGAGAAGCTCGTCGTCGCCGGCGATGGCCCGGCGCTAGCGCAGCTACGCCGCATCGCGCCTGCCAACGTGAGCTTTGTAGGTGCGTGCGACGACGCCGCACTGCTCCGGCACTACCGGTCAAGCCGCGCCCTGATCTGCCCGTCGGTTGAGACTTTCGGGATCGCCATGTGCGAAGCGCAGGCCTGCGGGACGCCGGTGATCGGGGCTCGGGCCGGCGGCGCCCGGGAGTCGGTGAGAGATGGAGTGACGGGGATCCTTCTCGATCATCCCGATGCGCGCTCGATCGCCGAGAGCGTCCGGGCGCTCGAGAGCGCCGCGCTCAGCCCACGCGCCTGCCGGGAGTTCGCCGAGCGTTTCTCGGAAGATCGCTTCACGCGGGCGATAGACCGCATCCTGATCGAGGAACTGGGAGCGACGGCTGGCGCTTCAGGCGATCGTGAGCTCGCAGACGTTGCGCGCCGTTCACGGTCCCGGCCCCCGGCCCGTTGACAAACTCGCACCCCTTTAGCCGCTAGAGCGGCGTCGAGCTGTCGAATACGCAGGCCAAGTCAAAGGACGATGTCAAGGCCCGTGTTCACGAGCGCGCGGTGCTCGCGACGGCCTTGGTCGACAGCCTCTTTCAGACCACGTTGCAGCAGGTCCCGCAGGACGAAGTGAGATACGGAGGTCGCGTGGTCAGCGCCAGCACGCTGAATACCGCTCGGCAGCAGAACGACTACCTGGCGCTGGTTGACCGCCGCGGGCAGGTGCTCGCGGCCTCGCAGGGCTTCACGGCCCAGGCTCGCCGCGATTTGTCGATGTCGGCCGCTCTTGCGCTCGTCCGGACCGGTCATCCCTACGCGCTCGGGAACTTGCTGCCATACGACCGCACGGGAGTCGTCAACTTCGCCGTCGTGTTCCCAACACGCTATGGCCAGCGGATCTTGCTGTCGGGGATCTCTCCGCTGGTGCTGGGCTCATTCCTGTCCGGCGAGCTGCGCAGGATCCCTGGCGTCAAAGGCGCGCATAACTACGTTCTGGACGGCGACAACACGGTCCTGGCCTCGACCAACGCTGGCGCTCCGGTCGGCGCGAGGTTCGACACGCCGGCGCAGATTCAGGCTCTCAGTCACCCTTCGGGGGACACAAACGGCCGCTACTACGACCAGGTTCCGGTCTCCCCATTCCGCCAGGAGGGACGTGCTCGCCGCGAATAAGGCCTCCGAGATGAAGTCCAGCTTCGTGTCAAACATGAGCCACGAGATTCGGACTCCCCTAAACGGGGTCGTCGGCATGCTGAACCTTCTCTCAGACACGCGCCTGACCCCGGAGCAGCGCGAGTACGTGGAGGTCGCGCAGTCCTCGGGTGACGCCCTGATGACGGTGATCAACGACATCCTGGACGTCGCCCGGATCGAGGCCGGTCGGCTGCAGATCGAGCACCGCGAGTTCGATCTGTACGAGACGGTGGAGACCAGCTGCGAGACGGTCGCGGCCACCGCCGCCTCCAAGGGCCTCGAGCTCCAATCGTTCGTTCACGACGACGTCCCGCACGCCGTCAGCGGCGATCGCATGCGCGTGAGCCAGATCCTGGTGAACCTGCTCGGAAACGCCGTCAAGTTCACGGCTGAAGGAGAGGTCACCGTCGAGGTGAGCGTCGCCAAGCGGACCGACACAGCGAGCACGCTTCGATTTGAGGTTCGTGATACGGGCATCGGCATCGCTCCCGACCGGATCAGCCGCATGTTCGAGCCCTTCTCGCAGGAAGACGCGGGCACGACGAGGATGTTTGGCGGGACTGGCCTCGGCCTGGCGATCTCGCGCGAGTTGACGCGCCTGATGGGAGGATCGATCGGAGCCGATAGCCAACCGGGAACGGGCAGCACATTCTGGTTCGAACTACCGCTCGCCGCCGCCCTCGGGCCTCCCCAGCCACCTATGCCAGTGGCGGAGCTTGAGGGGCGCCACGTGTTGGTGGTAGACGACAACGCCACCAACCGACGCGTTTTCGAAGCGTACGCATCGTCGTGGGGGATGCGGGCTTCCGTCGCAGTCGACGCACAGGAGGCGATGATCGAATTGCGACGGGCGGTCGACGCGCGCGATCCGTTCGATGTGGTGCTGCTGGACTTCAACATGCCGGGCGAGAACGGACTCGAGCTCGCCCGGCGCATCGCAGCTACTCCTGCGCTGCGTAGCGCTCGCTTGATCCTCCTCACGTCCAGCGGAGAGCTCCGCGACGAGCACCCGACGCTGGGCATCAGCTATCAGCTCACGAAGCCGGTGCGCCAATCGAGACTGCTCGATGCCATCCGCGCAGCGATGACCGCCGGTCACGACGGCGCTGCTCGGCGAGTCTCGCCGGAGCCCCCTGCGCCCAAAGCCTCTGTGGCCGGCGTCGGCGGGAGCCGGGTCCTAGTGGCCGAAGACCAGCGCACCAACTGGATGCTGATCGAGCGCCTGCTGACCAAGCGCGGCCATGCGGCCATCAACGCCACCGATGGCCGCGAGGTTCTGTCAAAGCTGGACGACGAGAGCTTCGACCTGGTCCTGATGGACTGCCAGATGCCCGTGCTCGACGGCTACGACACGGCACGCGAGATTCGTCGATGCCAAGCCGATAGACAGCGACAAGCTCGATCAGCTGCTCGCACGATGGCTGCCAGCGGCCGAACCCGCCGGTCGATGAGCGCTGCACGATCCGACTCGTGACACCTTTGTAGTCTGGGAGCGGTGAGCACCACGCCGCGTCCCGCCGTCGCGAGAGACCACTGTCTCGCACCCGGGCGGACGGTCGGCGCTCCGGTCTACGGCGGTAGGTACACCCGCCTGTTCGAGCGGCTGCCGAGCCTGTCCGGGGACGAGCGGCTGCTGCACGCCTTGGGCGCAGCGGGCGGCGTGTGCGACGCCAAAGCTGACTGTCCCGATGGGCGGGTGGCGGCCGGTTGGCCGTTCCTGGGCCAGTTCCTCGCACACGACATCACCGCCGATCGCTCACCGCTGGTCTCTCATGCCGATCCCGTCGGCGTCCGCAACTACCGGACGCCTGCTGCCAACCTCGAGTGCGTCTATGGCGGGGGGCCCGTCGGGTCTCCCTACCTGTACGACCGCGAGAATCCAGCCCTGCTGCTGACGGGCGTCCACGCTGGTGACGTTCCCCGCAACGGGCAGGGCGTGGCGTTGATCGGCGACCCGCGCAATGACGTCCATCTGTTCGTCAACCAGCTCCAGGTCGCGCTGCTCCACGCCCACAACCTGCTCGTCGAGCGGCTGCGCGAGGACGGCGAGCCCGAAGCGAGCGTGTTCGACGAGGCCCGGCGCGCGCTCACCTGGCACTACCAGTGGGTTCTGCTGAACGACTTCCTGCCCACACTCGTGGGCGAGAAGCTGAGCGCGCACCTGCGTCAGGAGGGCCCCGCGCTTTACGAGCCGGGCGACGCGCCCCAGATCCCGCTCGAGTTCGCCGATGCCGCCTACCGTTATGGCC
>VAWT01000200.1 GCA_005883415.1 Actinomycetota bacterium
AAATACGCGCCCGACGATCGTCGCCGGCTGACTGATGAGGGGAGCGAGTGCGTGCGCTCCGCACTGGGCGGTGCGGGGCTCCCGGCTTCGCAGGAGCTGAGTCCGAGCCTGACGACGTCGTTTGAGCGGGTGACGCTTGCCGCCAGCAGGGGGTCCGAGCGGCTGACTTGCGACTTCGGTGTCCAGTTGACCGGACCTGACGGAGAGACAGCTGCGATGCGCAGCGGCCTTGTGCTGATCGAGACCAAATCCGAAGCCGGCGACAGTCCAGCCGACCGTCAGCTCGCGCGGATGCAGCTCGAGCCAATTTCGCTGAGCAAGTACAGGGTAGGAATGAGCACCGTGGGTGGCGCGGATAGGTACGGCGCGCAGCCCGGCAGCGACCTCTTCGAGCGCTGATCACCCAGGCCCTCCACCGGGATTCTTCGCGGCGTCTGCCGGGTAGGCGTGGACCTAGCTATTTGTAGAGAGGAGTGACCATGGCCTACAAGTTCCTGGCTGATGAACCTGTAAGCGCGGCGATTATCCGCTGCGGCCGCGAGCAGCTGGATCGAGCGATCACCCAACTGACCGAGCGCATCAACGACGATCCCGTCGGCGCCGTGCACAATGCCCGCAAGGCGATCAAGAAGGAGCGCTCGCTGCTGCGGTTGGCCCGCGGGGCGATGCCCTCAGGGCAGCGACGCTCGGAGAACGCCACGCTGCGGGCGGCCGCCCGCGGGCTGTCGAATGCACGCGACACCGAGGTCATGGTTACCGCGCTTGAGGAGCTCTCTGAGCGCTTTGCTGGTCAGCTGCTGCGCTCCTACAAGCGAGGACGCAAGGCTCTCGCCTCCGCTCGCACCACCCGCTCGCAGGAGGATCTGCACGCTTGGCGCAAGCGCGTCAAGGACCTCTGGTACCACGAGCGCCTGCTCGCCCCGACCTGCGGGCCCACGGTCCGCGGGCGGGCCAAGGAATCCCACCGGCTAGCGGACCTGTTAGGCGATGATCACGATCTCGGTCTGCTGCGAGAGAAACTGACGAGGGACGTCGTACCTGTGCCGGTGGACGTGGACGCAGTGGTCAGGTTGATCGATCACCGGCGAGGCGAACTTCAGACCGAGGCGATCCTGATCGGCGAGCGCGTCTACGCAGAGCCACCGAAGGCATTTAGGCGCAGGATGAAGCGATCCTGGGACGCGGGGCGCGCCGCCGCTCAGGCGCCGCTAGAGCAGCACCCGGCCGAGCTGGCCGCGGCGACGCGGGAACCGCAGCCCAGCTGAGGAAGCGACGCCGCGGTAGTCTGAGCGCCCGGCTTGGTTGCTGTACTCACTGGACGCCCCGTTTTGTCCGGTCGCCTTAGCCAGGCAGGTCTTCAGGCCGCTTGTTGGCGAGTGTTCCTACGAGCAGGCCGGTGGACTGGCCGACTTCGATCATGTAGCCGTCGGGGTCGCGCATGTAGCAGCGGATCTCAGCACCGCGATCGATCGGCGGCGTCACGAACTCGGCCCCCTTTGAGCTCCACTGCTCATAACAGGCCTGGATGTCGGCGACGCGCAGGTTCATGAAGCTAGAGACAGTGTTCCCCGGCTCGTAGTTGACCACCGAGACGTCGGGCTTGTCGGGGGTGGGGCCACCACCTGGGTTCATAATCAGCCACGAGTTGGAGAGCTTGATCATGCACGGGTTCTCCTCCAGCACGACCTGGCCGCCGAGGACGTCGGAGTAGAAGGCGCGAGACCGAGCAACGCTTCGAACGGTGATGAACTGGGTCATGACGAAGCCCTCGCTCGGAGCAGGCAGGTTCTCGTAGTCGATGAATGGTGTGTGCTCGGTCACGGTTTCGTCCTCCTCGAACGCGTTCTAGGACTGCGGCAACACCCTGATCGAAGCCTACGGACAGTGAGTATCCCAGCGTCGTCTCGGCCGGCGATGCGGCGATCTGCGCGACAGACAGCCTTCGGCCTTGCGGAAATCCCGGGCGAGCGCGACCGCACGTCGCCGCTCGACGACGCGGTCGCAGACCGGCGAACACGCCGTCACTCCGACTAGATATGGGGCGAACCCACCGCTCCCGTTCCGCACAACTCAGCGTGCTCTCCGGGGGTTTGGGACGGATCGCGCGCCTTGAGCGAACGCTTGCGTGCGTAGAGCCCAGCAGATAGGGAGCGTTGGTAGCTAACTGTCGTCTCGCGACAGTTACGTCCCATAGCCCACCAGGATCCGGGCCTCCGGGGGGATCACGCGCTTATCAATTCTCGCTAACTCTCCGGGCATTTAACGCGACAGCCTTGGCGAATCGCAGGGCTGGCGCGTTATTCCCCGTCCAAGACCTGCTTTGGTACGGGTGGGCCCAAGGTGCCCTGCGTCGTCGGCCTCGCTCAGCGAACCGAAGCTCCGTAGGCAGCCGATTGCAGCCTCGGCCGCTCGCGATCGAACACCAGTTCAGCTGATCCATGTCACATCACGCCCTGGTTCGGGGTCATGGCCGGTAGACCGAGAACATCCAAGCAAGATGACAGGAGAGTGCAGCATGCCCTACGCCGTGGATTTCAACGACGTCTCGACAGTCGGCCTGGAGTCCTCGCCGGTCGCGGCCGCGCTCGCCGGTCTGCGGGCGCACGAGGCCCGCTACTTCAAGAACAAGTACGACCACGTGTTCACGGTGGAGCCTACGAGCAACGCCAAGATGACCATCGACCGGGTGCACCGGATCCTCAAGGAAGAACGCGACATCGTCATCTCCTCTCGCCCGCTCGAGGCTACGGCCTTCCAAGTCGAGAACATCCGAATCGCCTACGTCTTCTACGAGAACGGCCTGTCGATCAACGTGATGTACACCATCGATGACCCCAAGAAGCGGGCGGTCGGGTTCAAGCTCTCCGAAGGGATGGAAGTCCCCGCGGAGCTCGCCTCGCGGTTCAAATTCGCGACGCAGAAGTCAAAGCTGGCCGGAACCATTCGCGGTTCCTACTTCGCCTTCGAAAACGATTACTGACCGCGGAAGGATCGACCGGTGGGCCGGGCAGCAGCTGGACCCGTGCTCCGACCCCGTTCCTAGTTGGCCCGTTGTTGCGAAAGTTGCGATGAATTTTGGGATTGGCGCCCACAAAGGCCGAAATAGGAGTAGCTTCAGTAGTTGGCTGGCTCTGCGGCCAGGATTCTCACCCCAAGCCAGAATGCCACCGACGGCGTTACGCGCCACGAGGCGAGAGGCGAGGGTTACTGGTTTTGACCGTGGGGCCGGTGCCGGATTCCTACCGGCGTTAGCCCATCAGCCCGGTGGACACGCCTCTACCCGATGAACGCTCGGGGGTCCTCGCCCCTCATCCTCCGCGCGGCGCCAATAGAGGGACGGGAAGGCCAAGAGGCCATGACGCGAACGGAAGACAATCAGGCGTCACGTAGGCGAGGCGAGCGGGCTCGCGATCGCGGATCGCGAACCTTCGACCGGGCAATTTACGCCCGACGACGCCTTAGCACGCCGCAGGCGAATCGCAGCAGAACGAAAGGAGACCGGCACGACCCCAACTCCAGCTACGCGTATCTAGGGCAATCCCACGACTAGACGCGCGATTCCTACGCCCGCATTTCCACCTACAAAGGAACAGAAATGCCCAGAGTTCAGGTTCTAACTGAAGCGCCGGGACGTGCCCACCAGGTCATACTGACCGAGCACGTGCCCTCGGAGATGTTCGCCAACGAGCATTACGCCGCCCAGCTCCTCGAGCGCATGGGCTGGGCGCTCGTCGACGCCGACGAGCAAGAGCAGGCGATTCGCGCCTGACCGAGCGGGGTTCGGGGAGCCGGCCAGCGATCTCGAGTCACCGCGCTCACGCCGAGTTGCCGGCCAGGTGTTGGCGGTCGCGCGGGGGTCCTCAGCGGCCCGTGCGGTCCTGTCCTCGCTCGGTGTGCGAGTCTGTCCCCGTCGACTGTTGTGCGTCGGCCGCAGCACGTTTTGCCTCGGCCTGAGCGAAGCGAAGAGCGGCTTCGGCCCGAGCGCATTCGCGTTCTAGCTCACGCATTCGCGTGGCACTTGTCGGGCGTGGACCGTACGCCCTGGCTTTGTACAGGTCGTAACGCTCACGGGCATACTGAGCCTGCATTCGAAGCTCGTCCAGGCGCGCTTTCATGTGCTGATCCATCATTCCTCGGCCCCAGTGCCGTTAGCGCACGAAGGAAAGGGGAGACCCGTCGAGCGACTCGTCCGCTCACCATAGCGCCGACGGCGCTGCCCTCCTTACGTGCCGGTGAGGAAGCCGTGCCCGAGCGGCGAGTAGGGCGCGGACCCGATGCCCAGCTCGCGCTGCAGGGGGAGCAGCTCGGCCTCGGGATCGCGGGTCCACAGCTAGTACTCGTCTGCAGCGCAGCGATCGGGTGCACGGCGTGAGCTCGGCGGATCGCCTCGGGCCCGGCCTCGAACAGCCCGATGTGCAGGACCTTGCCCGCGGCCACCAGCTCGGCGAGGGGCGCCTGGCACCCGCCTTCATGGTTTGTGCTGGTCTGTCGAGAGGTCGCGAGAGTATGTGTGGGTCTGCGCCAATGTCCGACCGCGTCTGCTGGTCCGATGAGTTTGGCGACCGGCCCTGGTCGGATTGCCGATAACTATTGCGGAGGTGATGATGGGCAACGTCCTGGTCCATACGATGATGTCGCTCGACGGGTTCATCGCGGGCCCAAGCGACGACTGAGCTGGGTCTTTCGGCACGCTGGCGACATGCCGGGCGCGGTCGTGGACGAGGTCATCGCCAGGACTGGGGCGGTGCTGGGAGGCCGCCGCGTCTACGAGGTCGGCCGGCGGGTGCAGCGACCCGAGAAGGGCGGGCTGTTCGACGGACGCTGGAGCGGTCCGCATTTCATTCTGACCCACACGCCACCGACTGACGAGACCAACCCGTCCTACATCTTCCTTTCCGGTGATGTCAGGGACGCGGTGGCGACCGCGCTGACGGCTGCCGAGGGCCGCGATGTGCTCGTGCTCGGGGCAAACGTCGTTGATCAGTGCCTGGAGGCTGGGCTCGTCGATGAGATCCTCAT
>VAWT01000201.1 GCA_005883415.1 Actinomycetota bacterium
TGCGCCAGCTCCGAACCCATGAACAGGAGCTTCTTGCCCGGGTGGGCATACATGTAGGCGTACAGGGCGCGGAGGTTGGCCAGCTTCTGCCAGCGGTCGCCTGCCATCTTCGAGTACAGCGATCCCTTGCCGTGCACGACCTCGTCGTGGGACAGCGGCAGGATGAAGTTCTCCGAGAAGGCGTACATGAGGCTGAACGTCAGCTCGTGGTGGTGATAGCGGCGGTAGATCGGGTCCTGCTGGAAGTAGCCGAGCGTGTCGTGCATCCAGCCCATGTTCCACTTGAAGCCGAACCCCAGGCCCCCCAGATATGTCGGTCGTGAAACGCCTGGCCAGGCCGTCGACTCCTCGGCCACGGTCATGATCCCCGGCTCACGCCCGTAGGCCACCTCGTTGAGCTCCTTGAGGAACGAGACGGCGTCCAGGTCCTCCCGGCCTCCGAACTGGTTCGGGACCCATTCGCCCTCCCGCCGCGAGTAGTCGAGGTAGAGCATCGAGGCTACGGCGTCGACCCTGATCCCGTCCGCGTGGTACTCGCGCAACCAGAACAGCGCGTTTGAGATCAGGAAGTTGCGCACCTCGTGGCGGCCGTAGTTGAACACCAGCGTCCCCCAGTCGGGATGGGCGCCGCGCCGGGGGTCGGCGTGCTCGTAGAGCGCGGTGCCGTCGAAGCGCGCGAGTGCGAAGTCGTCCCGGGGGAAATGGGCGGGCACCCAGTCGAGGATCACGCCGATGCCTGCGCCGTGGAGGCGGTCGATAAATGTCCGCAGGTCGTCCGGCGAGCCGTATCGAGGAGCGGGAGCGAAGTAGCCGGTGACCTGGTAGCCCCACGAGCCCGAGAATGGATGGGCCATCACCGGCAGCAGCTCGACGTGTGTGAAGCCCATGTCCTTTGCATACGCCGCAAGCTCATCGGCCAGCTCCAGGTAGGAGAGCTGGCGATTGCCGTCCAGCGGGTTCAGCCGCCAGGAGCCGAGATGGACCTCGTAGATCGACACGGGCCGGTCGAGCGCCGTCTCCTTGGGCCGGCGCGCCAGCCACTCCCCGTCGCGCCATTTGTGGCGCGAGGAGAACACGATGGACGCCGTCTGCGGCGGCGGCTCTGCCTCGAACGCATACGGGTCCGCCTTCAGCGTCAAATCTCCCTGGGCCGTGAGAAGCTCGTACTTGTAGCGGCAGCCCGGCTCCGCTCCCGGCAGGAACAGCTCCCAGATCCCGCTCGCGCCCAGGGAGCGCATGGCGTGAAGCCGTCCGTCCCAGGAGTTGAAGTCGCCCACGACGCTGACGGCACGGGCCGCGGGTGCCCAAACGGCAAATGCCGTTCCGCGGACGCCCTCGTGCTCTCGCACGTGGGCCCCCAGCCGCTGGTAGACCTCCTCGTGCCGACCCTCGCCGATCAGGTGCAGGTCGAAGTCGGTCAGCGTCGGCGCAAACGCGTACGGATCGTCGATCTCGAACCGGCCGGCCGCGCCGTAGTCGATCTCCAGCCGGTAGCGCAGCGGCAGCGCGGCAGCCGGCACCACTCCCTCGAACACTCCGCCCGGGTGGATCTGCTCGAGCTCCGCCTGGCCTGAATCGACGTACGCCACGATCCGGCAGGCCGCGGGACGGAGTGCCCTGATAACCACTCCGTCGTCCGCTTCGTGCGGGCCGAGGACCGAGTGCGGATTTGGATGCTCGCGACGGACCAGCGCGTCGAGCTCCTGCGTGCCGACGGCGCTCACTCGCCCTCCAGCAGCCGCCTGATGCCTGCGACCGGAATCGAGATCCAGTCGGGGCGGTGATCGAGCTCGTACCGGAGCTCGTAGATCGCCTTCTCGAGCTCGAAGATCGACAGCAGATTCGCCACCTGCGCCTCGCCGCCGGGCAGCAGCGTGACGTCTATCTCGTCGAGGTAGTGCTCGAGGAACCGCTCTCGGGCCCGCTGCTCAAACTCGGGGGGCGCCTCCAGGCCCAGCTGGATCTCTACCGCCGAGGTGACATAGGCGAACGAGCGCAGCATGCTGGCCACGTCGCGTAGGGGGGAGCGCTTCTGGCGACGCTCGGGGAGCGGACGCGCGGGCTCGCCCTCGAAGTCGATGATCACCCAGCCGCGAGGCGTGTACAGCGTCTGCCCGAGGTGGTAGTCGCCGTGGGTGCGGATGACGCGCCCACCGACTCCCGCCTGGGCCCGCGCCGCCAGCCGCTCGCGGACGTCCTGCCCGCGCCCGATGATCGGCTCCAGGCGCGGGTCGTCGGGCAGGCGGACGAAGATCCGCTCGATGTCCTCGTCGATCGTGGCGGTCAGCAGTGACAGGGCCTCCTGACTCGGCTCCTCGGGAGCAAACGCCGGATCGGAGGCGTCCGAGGCCAGCACCGTGTGCAGCTGCGCCGTGACAGCGCCGAGGCTCCCTAGCCTGTCCAGCAGCGAATCCGGGTGGGAGACGGTCTGCTCGAGCGCCAGCTCCCAACCCCCGATGGCATCGGGCAGGAACTGCTGCGCCACCCCCAGGGTCGTCGCCAGTGCCTGTCCGTCATAGTCGTACCAGCCGCGCAGGGGCGCGATATTTGCGAACTGCCGGGCCGTCAAGAAGCGGAGCATCTCCAGCTCTGGGTTGACGCCGGGCTCGAGCTTTCGGAACACCTTGAGCGCAAGCCGCTCATCGAACACGATCGAGGAGTTCGACTGCTCGACGCCCATCGGCCGGGCGTCCGAATCCTCGGGTGGTGTGACGACGCCGTCCAGGCGGTGGAACGTGAACCGGCCCTCGGCCGCATCGATCTCGTCGCAGAGGTCGAGTCGCCGCAGTAGCTCGAGCGCGTAGCGCGGATCCTCGAGCGCGTCAAACGTCTCGCGGCCCAGCAACAGCTGGTAGAGCTCGTGCGTCCCGGTCGCAAATCGAGTCTGTACGAGCGCCAGCAGCAGCGGCTCGGGCCGCTCGCGCAGCGCGACGCGCTCGACCACCTCGATCCCGGCCACTGACCGGGATTTGGACGCATACCAGCGCTGCTGCTGAATCCAGTCGCGCAGCTCGTCGGCGTCGATCCCCGGGGCCAGCTGGGAGGAGTCACTCATCTCGTGGCTCCTCCCGCTCCTCTTCCACGAGCTCGAACCAGAAGAACCCCCGCGGCCCGAGCGTGAGCAGGTACGGCAGCTGCCCGATCGGCGGGAACCGCGAGCGGCCGAACAGCTCGACCGGGTAGCGGCCCTGCTGTGCGCTCAGATCGAGCTCGACGGCCTGCGCCGAGCGGGCGACGTTGTGAACGCACAACACCAGATCATCCTCGAACCGGCGTAGATGCGCGAAGATGCGGGGGTTCGAGGGCTCGATCGGCTCGTAGGTCCCGAACCCGAACACGGGGTGCTCCTTGCGCAGCGAGATGAAGCGGTGCATCCAGCGCAACAGGCTTGTCGCGGTCCGCAGCTGAGCCTCGACGTTCACCGCCTGGAACCCATACACGGGATCCATCAGCGATGGCGCGTAGAGCTGCGCGAAGTCAGCGCGCGAGAACCCGCCGTTGCGGTCGCCGGTCCATTGCATCGGCGTCCGCACGCCGTCGCGATCACCCAGGAAGACGTTGTCGCCCATGGCGATCTCGTCGCCGTAGTAGAGGACCGGCGAGCCGGGCAGCGAGAACAGGATCGCGGTCATCAGCTGCATCTCGTCGCGGCCGTTATCGAGCAGGGGCGCGAGCCGCCGGCGGATGCCCAGGTTCAGCTTCATCCGCGGGTCCTTGGCGTACTCGGCGTACATGTAGTCACGCTCCTCGTCGGTGACCATCTCCAGCGTCAGCTCGTCGTGGTTGCGCAGGAACAGGCCCCACTGGCAGGTATCGGGAATGCGCGGGGTCTGCTCGAGGATCTCGTAGATCGGCACCGCCTCCTCGCGCCTGACGGCCATGAACATCCGCGGCATCACAGGGAAGTGGAACGCCATGTGGCACTCATCGCCCCCACCGAAGTACTGGACCACGTCGGAGGGCCACTGGTTGGCCTCGGCCAGCAGCACGCGATCCGGATAGCTCTCGTCGACCTCTTTGCG
>VAWT01000462.1 GCA_005883415.1 Actinomycetota bacterium
CGTCGCCTGTGGCGGGAGCCGAGTCGTCGAGTACTTTCGCGTCGCGGAGGTCGTGTTCCCCGCCGCCCGCCGCCGGGGCGGAGCGGGCTAGCGCTGCGGCCAGTTGCGCGGTGCGAATCGGTTTGCTCAGATAGTCGTCCATTCCAGCCTCCAAGCACTTCTCGCGGTCGCCCTGCTGCGCGTTTGCGGTCATGGCGATGATCCACGGCCGCTGGTCGCGCCATTCCTGGTGGATCCGCCGCGAGGCCTCGAGGCCGTCCAGCTCGGGCATCTCGACATCCATGAGCACGATGTCGTAGCGGCGCTCGCGCAGGGCCGCGATCGCCTCGACGCCGTTGCCGGCGACGGCGGCGCGGTAACCGAGCTTCTCCAGCAGGAGCAGTGCAAGCCGCTGGTTGAGCTCGTTGTCCTCCGCCAGCAGGATCTGGAGCTCGGATGCCGCGGAGATCGGCTCGTCGCGTGCGACCCGCACGTCAGGCACGATGCCACCGACTGCCTTCGTGAGCGTGTCATAGAGTTGCGAGGCCTTAATCGGCTTCATCAGGAATGCAGCAAACTCGTCGATCACATCGTCGTCCTGTGGGCGGACGCCGAGCGAGCTGAGCATGACGAGCGGCAGCTGCTGGGCGTCGCGAAGACGGCGGAGCTCGCGCGCGACCGTCAGCCCGCTCAGCTCCGGCATCTGCATGTCAAGCACCGCAACATCGAACGGATCGCCGCGGCGGACCCAATAGAGCGCCTCTGTGGGAGACCCCGTGTCGCGTGGGATCATCCCCCAGCTGGTGGCCTGTCGGCGGATGACCTCACGGTTCGTCGCGTTATCGTCGACCGCGAGCAGACGCTTGCCGCGCAGGTCGGCGCGCTGCATAAAGGCATCTCTGAGCTCGCCCGCATCCGTCGCCTCGGCGGCGATCGTGAACCGGAACGTCGTCCCGACCCCAACCTCGCTCTCCACCGAGATCTCGCCACCCATCAGCTCGACCAGGCGCTTCGAGATCGCCAGGCCGAGTCCCGTGCCCCCGTAACGCCGTGTCGTCGAGGCGTCCACCTGTGAGAACGACTTGAACAGCCGGTCCATCCGGTCGGCTGGTATGCCGATGCCCGTATCGCGGACCGCAAACGCGAGCCTGCCGAGTCCGTCCTTCGGGGGGGCGGGCTCGACCGACAGCACGACTTCTCCCTCCTCGGTGAACTTGATCGCGTTCGTGAACAGGTTGACGAGGATCTGCCGCAACCGCAGGCTGTCTCCCACCACCGCCTAAGTCCAGGATGTTGTTGATGATCCCGAGCAGCGACTCGCCGCTCGACTCCACGACCTGGGCGAACCCGCGCTGCTCATGATTAAGGTCTGTGCCGAGAAGGAGCTCGCTCATCCCGATGATGGCGTTCATCGGCGTGCGCAGCTCGTGGCTCATCGTGGCCAGGAACGCGCTCTTCGCCTCCGTCGCCGCCTCGGCCACCTCCTTCTGGTGCTCGAGCTCGCGACTCTTCTCGTCCAGCTGCTCGAGCGTCGACCGAAGCTCATCGTTCATCAGGTTCACGTTCACGGCCAGATCGCCGATCTCGTCGCGGTTGTCGACCTCGACGTGATCCGAGAAGTCGCCGGAGGCGATCTTGGCGAGCCGCGAGCGGATTCGCTGGATTGGACCGGCCACCGACGATGAGAGGAGAACCCCTAGCAGAACAGCGAGAAATACGGCTCCGGCGGCGGTGCCGACGACTAGGTCGCGCCTGCCTGCATACGAGCTCTGGTTCTGTGCGACGAGGGCGTCCGCTTGGCGGTTTGTCTTGCCGGCGAGAGAGGCGGCGGCGAACCTGATGCCGACCGCGAGTCTGGTCGCGCGCCGGTAGAGAGCGGCGGGGCGACCACTTGAGCGTTCGATGGTGGCCAGGTCCTGGTTCAGCTGGCCGTAATCCCGTTGGATCAGGGCAAAGCTGGCCGCCTCGTCGGGCGCCGGCTTGAAGGCGAGGCTGGTTGCCCTGCCCACCGACGCGAAAGTGGTCCTGAGCGTTCTGTCTATCGGGCATCCGTCCTTGCCCGGTATCGCCTGACCTGACGTCGCGGAGGCGCAGGGCGCGACGAGGTCCCCGAAGGCGCTGGCGTGCATCGCGAGGTTCTGGTACGCCGCCGTATGCGTTTGCAGCGACCTGATGCTCTGCGCTCGCGAGTTCGTTAGGCCGAGTTCGCGGAGTCCAAGCACCGCGACGACGACGAGCAGCGCGACTACGACGAGAAAGGCGGCCAGCAGCTTCGTCCGAAGCTTCGTGCGCAGGCGGGCCACGGCCCGAACGAGTGGATTATCGGTGCCCCATTTGATCCGACCCCGCACCGGGTCTCGATCTGCGCTGCTCAACTCATCTCCAAAGGAGTCCCCCCTCATTCTCGCACAGCAGACGGTCCGCCAAGTAATTTCGGGCGTGAGCGGCACCGGATGGGTGCCGGCGCCCATCCCTCGCAGCCAGTACGCTGCAATGGGCGTGTGACGTCGAGCAGGAGGAGTGGAATGGGGCCGGAATCCGCGTTGGTCCTGGTTACCGACGATGATCCTGTCAACCGCATGCTCCTGTCCAAGTTGGTGGAGCGGGAGGGGTATCGCGTAACCGCGGCCGAGAACGGCCGGGAGGCAT
>VAWT01000202.1 GCA_005883415.1 Actinomycetota bacterium
AGGCGCAGAGGCTTGCCGAGCTGGCACGCGGCGCCGATGTACTGATCGGCGCCGGCGATTTCGCCTCGATTCGGCTGGGACTCGAGCGCACGCTGGAGCCGTTCATCGGCCTGGACATCCCAGCGGTGCTGATCCCCGGCAACAACGAATCCGACTCGGCGCTGTGGCGGGCGTGCGCCGACTGGCCCAGCGCGCGCGTGCTCCACGGCGAGGAGGCAGAGATCGATGGCGTTCAGTTCTTCGGGCTGGGGGGTGGTGTCCCCGTCACGCCCTTTCCCTGGAGCTTCGATCTCAAAGAGGAGGACGCGGCGGTCAAGCTCGAGCACTGCCCGGAAGGGGCCGTGCTGGTCTCCCACTCTCCGCCGAAGGGGTATGTGGACAAGGCACATGGGCGCCACCTCGGCAGCGACGCCGTGCTGCGCACGATCGAGCGCAAGCGTCCCCGGCTAACCGTGTGCGGGCACATACACCAGGCTTGGGGCGAAGAGGCCACCGTCGCCGGCACGAGCGTCGTGAACGTCGGTCCCGAAGGGCGGTTCTTCGAGCTCTAGGTACTGAGCACCGACCCCCGACCCCAGCGGGCGCTCGTCCTCAGTGCTTCAAATACGTGGGGCCTCGCACGCGCGGACCGAGCAGCAAGCCGCCCTGCACGTAGCGGCGCTGGTAGGTGACATTGAACGAAGAGCCGCGATTGATCAGAGCCGACGGCGTGGCGGTGCCCACCGGCACCTGGCCCGGGTGGATGCTCACGAACAGCGGCGCCCGCGGTCCCAGGGTGATCTTCGTGTCCTGGCCGCCCGCAGTCGAGATCGTCCCCACCTGACCGCTGAGGAGCTGCGCCCTGGCGAGCGTGAAGCCCGCGCGCCCGAAGTTGGCGAGCGGGAGAGTCTGGCAGGCGCTGGTGCCGAAGATGCACTCCGACGGCGCCTCCAGGATCCATTCCGCGGAGGAGACGTCAACCACGTGCGAGGACGCGATGGTTCTCTGGAACGTCCGATGGCTTGTCAAATCTGAGATCGCGATCGTGACCCGATCGCCTGCAGCCGTGACGCTGGCAGCGATCAGGTCGCCGGGACGGACACCGACCCGGACCCCGTGAGCGGGACTGGGCGTCAGCTCGTACCAGGCACTCGACCTGGGGCGACCTCCGACGCAGTCGAGCTCGGTCCCGACCTGCTCGACCGCGGAGGAGGTGAGCCGGTAGCCGCCGAGGCCGACCCACATCGCCGAGTAGGTACGGGTCGACCCGCAGCTCGCGTGCGGCTGGCGCCACCGAGCTGAGACGCTCTGGAACAGCGGGCCGTGCACCGCATAGCCGGCCCAGTTCTGGCTCCGGGTGCTGGTCTGGGCCGCGGCGGAAGCGGGCAGGAGTGCGATCCCGGCCGATATCACGGCCGCGGCGGCGAAGGCGCGTATCAGCCCAGGCCTCAGCACGGGGCTGGAAGGTTAGGCGGCACGAACCCGTTAAACACCGCAGCCCCCCGGAAGTCACGGCGGTCAGCCGAACTTGAAGGAGCGACTCGAAGTTCTAAGCGGCTAGGTCTGCGCCTCGAAGTCCTCGGTGAAGGTGATCAGGCCATAGAGGACCCACAGGCAGACCACGAAGATCCCGAGCGCCCACCACGGGTGGTTGCCGCCGATTTCGAACAACGACTCGATCGCGCCCAGGGTGGCCGCGAAGATCCCAATGAAACGGCCGTACGCCCCCGCTCCGAGCAGCGAGATCCCGCCAGTGAGCTGGATGATCCCGACGATGATCCCGACCCAGCCCCATGTGTGGAGAGTCGAGAACGCGTACTGCGTGCCGTCGAAGAAGTGAGCGTTGCTCTCCGCTGCGATTCCATAGATGATGTTGAGCGTCCCCGCCATCAACAGCAGGATCGCCACGAAAATCACCCGACCGAGACCTCTCATAGCCCTTCCTTCCTCCGAGTAAATGACTCCCGGGATCGCCGGGTTCTGGTTTCAACGCCTGTCGGCCGAATCCTCTGCGAGGGCGGCTCGCGCCGCATCACCCGATGCGTATGACAGCGCGCCCCTGCAGGACTCAGGGCTGATCTGGAACGCGCGTCGCTTCGGTGTATGCCCCGGCCGCCGCGACCGCGCCGAGCAGGGCGAGGATCGCAGCGGCCAGGATGCGTCGGAGGAGGGACACTCCCGCAGCATCCCCCAGGCGCCGAAGCTGGCGCGAAGAAGTCGCTAAGGCCAACGTAGGAGATCGGGCGCAAGGACCGCAAGCGGCAGCCACCAACGGCATAGAGTAAGGATCTCCAAGCCACCCAGGAGACCGTGAATGCCCGCTAACAGCTTCGACGCCAAGGCCACCCTCGAGGTAGGTGGCCGCTCCTACGAGATCTTCCGTCTCGATGCCCTGCAGTCAAAGTACGACGTGGCCCGGCTGCCGTTCTCGCTCAAGGTGCTGCTCGAGAACCTGCTCCGCAACGAGGACGGAGACGCGGTCACCTCCGAGCAGATCGAGATGCTGGCCCAGTGGAACGCCGGCGCCGAGCCGACAGAGGAGATCGCGTTCACACCCGCCCGGGTCGTGATGCAGGATTTCACGGGCGTGCCGGCGGTGGTTGACCTGGCCGCGATGCGCGACTCGATGCGGGAGATGGGCGGCGACCCGGTCAAGATCAACCCGCTGGTGCCGGCCGAGCTGGTGATCGACCACTCGGTTCAGGTCGACGCGTTCGGCTCGCGTCAGGCCTTCCAGCGCAACGCCGAGCTCGAGTTCGAGCGCAATGAGGAGCGTTATGCCTTCCTGCGCTGGGGCCAGGGGGCGTTCGACAACTTCAAGGTGGTTCCGCCGGATACGGGCATCGTCCACCAGGTCAACCTCGAGTACCTGGCGCGCGTGGTGTTCGTAGACGAGGACCGCGGGCGGGCGTACCCGGACACGCTGGTGGGCACCGACTCCCACACGACAATGATCAACGGCCTGGGCGTCCTCGGCTGGGGGGTCGGCGGGATCGAGGCGGAGGCGGCGATGCTCGGCCAGCCGATGTCCATGCTCATCCCACAGGTGCTGGGCTTTGAGCTGACGGGGGAGCTGCAGGAGGGGGCGACGGCGACCGACCTCGTCCTCACGGTCACGGAGATGCTCCGCCGGAAGGGAGTGGTCGGCAAATTCGTCGAGTTCCACGGGGCCGGCTTGGCCAACCTTCCGCTGGCTGACAGGGCGACGATCGGCAACATGTCGCCCGAGTTCGGCTCGACCTGCGCCATCTTTCCCATCGACGCCGAGACGGTCCGCTACCTCGAGTTCTCGGGCCGGCCCAAGGAACTGATCGCGCTGGTCGAGGCGTACGCAAGGGAGCAGGGCTTGTGGCACGACGAGGACTCGGAGAAGCCCACCTTCTCCGACGAGCTGGAGCTCGACCTCTCAACCGTGGTCCCCAGCGTCGCCGGTCCGAAGCGTCCCCAGGACCGGGTCAGCCTGACGGAGTCAAAGAACGCCTTCCGGTCCGCGCTCGAGGACATCGCCCCGGACGACGATGGAGAGGACGACGCCATCGCCGGGTCGTTCCCGGCCAGCGACCCGATCTCCACCCACCTTCCCAACGGCGATGGATACGAGCCCCGCGGCGGCAGGGGCGGTACCCGGGTCGCGGATCGCAAGCAGACGCGCACCCCGGTCACGCTCGCCGACGGCACCGACACAGAGCTCGACCACGGTCACGTGGTGATCGCCGCCATCACCAGCTGCACGAACACCTCGAATCCCTCGGTGATGCTGGGAGCGGGGATCCTGGCCCGGAACGCTGTGCAGAAGGGGCTGAACGTGAAGCCGTGGGTCAAGACGTCGCTGGCACCGGGGTCCAAGGTGGTGACCGAGTACCTCGATCGCGCAGGCCTGACTGAGTACCTCGAGGACCTGGGCTTTCACCTGGTCGGGTACGGATGCACGACCTGCATCGGCAACTCGGGACCGCTCCCGGACGAGATCTCGGAAGTGGTTAACGCGAACGACCTCGCGGTCGTGTCCGTGTTGTCGGGGAACCGCAACTTCGAGGGCCGCATCAACCCGGACGTGAAGATGAACTACCTGGCCTCCCCGCCTCTGTGCGTGGCCTACGCCATCGCCGGGACGATGGACGTCGACCTCTACGACGAACCGCTGGGCGAGGACTCAAACGGTGAGCCCGTATACCTCAAGGACATCTGGCCCACCGAGAACGAGGTGGCGCAGACGATCGAGGAAGCCGTCCAGTCGGACATGTTCCGCAAGAGCTACGGAGAAGTGTTCGACGGCGATGAGCGCTGGAATTCGCTCGAGGTCCCAACCGGCGAGCTGTTCGATTGGGACGGGGACTCGACATACGTCCGCCAGCCACCGTTCTTTGGAGAACTACCCAAGGAACCGGAGCCGATCAATGACATCGAGAACGCGCGCGTGCTCGCGGTGCTCGGCGACAGCGTCACCACTGACCACATCTCGCCCGCCGGTTCGATCAAGCGCGACGGCCCGGCCGGCACGTACCTGATCGAGCAGGGCGTCCAGCCTAAGGACTTCAACTCTTATGGCTCGCGCCGCGGCAACCACGAGGTGATGATGCGCGGCACGTTCGCGAACATCCGCCTGCGCAACCAGCTGGCCCCCGGAACGGAGGGCGGGATCACGCTCCACCTTCCCGACGAAGAGCAGATGTCGATCTACGACGCTGCGATGAAGTACATCGACGAGGAAGTGCCGCTGATTGTCCTGGCAGGCAAGGAGTACGGGTCGGGTTCGAGCCGCGACTGGGCCGCGAAGGGGACTCGACTACTCGGCGTCCGGGCCGTGATCGCCGAGAGCTTCGAGCGCATTCACCGCTCCAACCTGGTCGGGATGGGTGTGCTGCCGCTCCAGTTCTCAGACGGCGAATCCGTCTCCTCCCTCGACCTAACCGGCAAGGAGGCGTTCAGCATCGCCGGGCTTGCGGATGCCGAGGAGGTCCCCCGCAAACTGACAGTCAAGGCCGACGAGCAGGAGTTCGACGTGATCGCCCGGATCGACACGCCCAAGGAGCAGCGGTACTTCCACCACGGCGGCATCCTTCAGTTCGTCCTCCGGCAGCTGCTGGCCGCCTGACCGTGCAAGCGGACGGAGTCTTCTCGGGCGGCGGGATCAAGGCACTGGGCTTCGCCGGGGCGCTCAAGGCCGCGGCGGAGGCCGGCTACACGGAATGGCACCAGGTGGCCGGCACCTCGGCCGGGGCGATCACTGCGATGACCCTGGCTGTCGGCTACGACGCGGACGGGATCAAGGAGCGGCTCGATGCATTCGACTTCGCCAAGATCGCCGACTACGGCGGACCGTTCGGGATCGGCCGGGTCGAGAACCTGATCG
>VAWT01000463.1 GCA_005883415.1 Actinomycetota bacterium
GATAGATCGTGCTGCCCGCCGGATAGTCGATGCGCTCCCCGACCTCCACCAACGCGTCGACCAGGTCCGATGGCAACTTCCCCAGGAAGCTGCCCGCCACGGCGTCCGCTACCTCTCGGTCGGCCACCCTCCAAGGATCCGGCATGAGAATCACGACCGTGAAGACTCCAGCCGCCCCGGCCAGGAATGCAACCCGACCGACGTCCTCCATTCGGCAAGAAGAGTACGTCCCGACGGCGACGGTGCCCGTCGGGCTAACCTGCCGCGTCGGGACGTAGCCGGCGAGCGAGTGAGTCCCACCTCATGCGGTGATGCGGCGTGTCAGGCACCGCATGGCCTCGTGTTGTTTTCCTCTGCGAGTTTGCGGTGGTAGTACCGGCCGCCGCCGTCGCGGCATGCGCTGTTGCCCCGGCCACTGTCTCTTCTGCCCAACCCACCGGGGCGCTAACCCGCAAGTGCGGGTTGGCACTCGGGCCGGTGGGAGGGTCATCAGCAGGAGATTTTTCTCCGGGAGAGCCTGGCAGCGGTCGGCAGCTCGTGCCACGGTGGGTGTTGGCCCCGGTCCACCGCCTGGTGGGGCCAGGCCAACTCGTCCAGGGTGTAAACGAGGTTGATGACCGGGCTCAGCGACAAAGGTGCCCAGGAAGACGCGGCAGGCGACGGTCAAAGATGGGGAATTCGAGGACAGCGAGCCGAGTTCAGCGTCTCTCGACCTGCCCAATGGCGACGTCCCGTTAGCGAGTGAGGGCGCCGGGGATCCTGCGGAGTCGTTGGACATCGTCGAGCAGGCCGGGGATTTCGTCTGGGATGAGGAGGCGCCTGAGGCGTTACGTCGGGGACTCAAAGCCGCCGAGTTGGCTCTGTCCGCCGATTCGGTGCGGATGTATCTCAAGCAGATCAGCAAGGTCGCGCTGCTCACCGCCGAGGAGGAGGTGGACCTTGCCCGGCGTATCGAGGCCGGGCTCTATGCCGCCGAGCGGGTACGCAGATCGGCGGGTGCGACCGAGACGCTGTCCGCGCAGCTGCGTCGGGATTTGCGCTGGATCGTCCGGGACGGTCAGCGGGCCAAGACCCACCTGCTGGAGGCCAACCTTCGGCTCGTCGTGTCGGTGGCCAAGCGCTACACCGGCCTTGGCCTGCCCTTCCTGGACCTGGTTCAGGAGGGCAACGTGGGCTTGATCCGCGCGGTGGAGAAGTTCGACTACACCAAGGGGTTTAAGTTCTCCACCTACGCCATCTGGTGGATCCGGGAGGCCATCAGACGAGTGATGGGCGACCAGGCCCGCACCATCCGCATCCCGGTGCACATGATGGAGGTGATCAACACCCTGCGCCGCATCCAGCGCACGCTGCTCCAGGACCTAGGCCGCGACCCTACGCCGGAAGAGCTGGCCACGCAGATGGACATCAGCCCGGGCAAGGTGTTGGAGATTCAGCACTACGCCCGGGAACCCCTGTCCCCCGGCATTATTCGACTGCGTTTTGGCCTCACCGATGGCCAGCCACGCACATGGGACCAGATCAGCCGCGTCTACGGGGTCACCCGGGAGCGGATCCGACAGATCGAGAACAAGGCGATGGCCAAGCTGCGCCACCCCTCCCGCTCCGAGGCGCTCCGCGACTACCTCAACTAACAACGAGACCCCACCCCAGGACCAGCTGACGAAACACCATGAGTACCCCCGGGGGGATGAAGATTCTCGTGATCGTCTCACCAGAGATCCGCTTGGCCACCCACCCATGGCACAGTTTGCGGCGGCATCAACCCGCTGTCAGCGGCGGGCCAGCGCGACTCGCGGCACGAGAGTGCATTTGGGGCATTTGGGCGCGCGGGCAGATCCTACGCGAGGTCGTTAGTCGGCTCGATGTGAGGGCTGCGGCGAGGCAAGCCTTCGTGGACTATCCCAATCATGGGGAAGGATCGTGTCCCGGGTGGGGATGGTCGTGGGCCCGGCCAATCCCATACACTGCCCAGGCTAGGACGCCGGGAAGCCGCGGCCGCGGCGCTTGCCGCCAAGCACCGCTACGAGGTGTCCTGGGCGACCATCGCCAAAACCTTGGACTGTTCGCTGGTGTGGAGCACGTCTGTCGTGCTCGGCCAGCAGCAGCGCCGCAAGTGCCTCCAAGTGCCGCTCTGCGTTATCTCTGCTGGACACCGAAGGCGCCCAGTACACGGTGGGGCACTACTTAGAAACACCGCCGAGTGCCCAGGAGATCGAAGACGTCCTGCGGCGCCTTGATCTGGAGCTCTGGGAGACCAGCCGCCCGGGAGAACCCCGCGGTAGCGCGAGCTCGGGCTGGCGACGTGGCCGCGCGAGGAAACGCAGCGCATCCGGTGGATCGAGGCCCTGGCCGCCCATACAATTTTGATCCGGCGACCGATCATCACCGCGTCGTCGTCGGCCTAACGCACCTGCCGACGGCGATCCCCAACGGGTTGCGTCCCACGGCGGCCGCTTCCACTCCTAACCATCGCTCACCGCTCTACACGCCAAGCCTTCAGCAACCAAGCTTCCAAGCCCGCTCATCGGCAGAGGAGTGCGTTGCGATGATCAGGCGCGCCCGAGCCGCACCCGGACATGATCCGGCCGCGGTGGTCGATGAGGCAAGCTTTGCTTGCCACCGCGAACCGAGCCGACCAACGACCTCACCGCAGGCTCAGCCCGTGTCTGAGTATCCCGATAGGTGTCTCAAGTGATGAATCGTGTTAGCCAGCCGGTACCGCCGTTGTAAACCGAATACGCTCTCCGCTTCGCCGAAGGCCAAGGGACAGGACTTCATCACACGGCGGTGTGATTGTCTCTTGACTAATCTCGCCGGGCAGGAGCCGCTCGGCTTCACGCTCGCCACTTGTTTTTGTCCAGGTTGGCTCTTGATGTGCAGGGTCAGGCCGTCCGTGGTCTTGCGTGAGCCGACTGTCGACGGCACGCGAAAAATGACCCCGGCGCGGCATCCGAATTTTGACCCCTTGGGCCGTGAGCCTGGCTCCCACCGAGACAGGGAGGACGAAGGGGTGTT
>VAWT01000464.1 GCA_005883415.1 Actinomycetota bacterium
TCTCGGACAGGGGCCACGAAAGGGCGCCTTCGCGTACCCGCGCGAGCTTGAATGCCGGGCTTCTCTCGCGCATCGGTCGAGTTGATGGACCGGTCCGGGTCGGTGCCTGGACGGAAGTCACAGCGCGTCCAGGTACTCGCAGACCAGCGGGAGGGTCAGCCACGCGACGGCGAGGATCGGTGAATGCTCTTGCCGTCGAGCGTCAGCACTCCCGATGGAGCGAGCGCAAATGGAGCTCGTCGCGTTCACCCCGACGGGCCCGCTCCCGAGGTCGCCGGCGTCAGGTGTGAGCGACGGCATCGGGTTTCGGGCAGTTAAGGTGGAAACAGGACGATGGCTCAGAGGAGAACCAATGGCCCGCGACGAAACGGAGCGCTACCGAAAGGCTGCGGAGGCGACCCTCCAGCAACTCGATTGGTGCATCGACTATCTGCAGAGGGTTGGCAAGCGGAAGATCGCCATCCAGCTGGCGAAGAACCGCTCATCCATCGAGCGGAAATTGCGCGCTGCGGCGACAGCCTAAAGAGGCACCTGGTTTATGCGGTGGCTGTCGCACAAAGATTTCGTCTTGTCGCCCACAGCGCGGTCGCTTACTGAGTCGCGCAATAGTGTCGTCGTCGCCCGAGGCTGGCCGTGCGTGGAAAGACAGTCTCGCGCCGGGACACGGTCGGTTGCTGGTCACAACAAAATGCGCCCGAGCGGGTTTGTGTGACCGCCTCCGCGCAAAAATCAGAGCCGGCCGCGGCAGGCCTGGCGCTTGGCCCAGCCCCGCGACCTCGTGGTATCAGGGCGCACGAGCAAGTGGCGGCGACGGGCTAGCGGCCGCTCGCCTCGGCCGCCTCGACCAGACGCCCTGGCGCGCCGGCAGGTGAAGCCTCACCTTTAGCTGGTGGCGACTCAGGCTCGGAGGAGTCGTCCTGGACGGCTTCGTGGGCCCGTACCGGTGCCGGAACGAGCGCCACCGCGAACACCACCAAGGCGAATGCGGCGAACCGACCGATAACCGTGAGGGGATCGCTACCCACCTGGTCGCCGAACACGACGACGCCGCCGATGATGCCGAGCACGTTGGCTGCTGAGGCGGTCGCCGCAATAACAGCGATGGGGTTTCCGATCTGAAGGCTCCTGGCCGTGGCGAAGAAGGCCGCCACCGCGGTGAGGATCCCGATGAAGGTCCAGGGGCCCAACGCTCCCAGGACCCCATGCGAGCCGCCGCTCACGGCCTTGATCGAGATGTCCGAGATTCCGAAGAAGATCCCGCCAGCGATCCCTAGAAATAGCCCGTGCTGGCCACGGAGGCGTCCCGAGCGACAGCCGAGGATGAAACCCGCTCCGAGCGCTAGCGCGCCAATCTCGAAGGCCAACACTGGAAGTACCGCGTAGCTCGCGTGGTTCTTATCGCCGTGCGCGGTGACGCCGAGGACCACCATCCCCAACCCGAGGAGGCCCAGACCAACCCACTGGCGTCGCGTGACGTCCAAATCGAAGAATCTCTCCGCGATCAGCCCGAGCAGCATGTCGACGTCGCGGGTCGCCACGGCCCCCTTCTGCTTCCACAGGCCGCCCAGACTGGCACCGGCAGCACACCCCAGGGCGAGCAGCACCCCAACCAGGACCCTCAAATGCATCACGCACGGGCTCTCCGCGACTCCCTTTCGCCAAACGCGGCAACCCAACGAACGACCGCCCGAGCCATCGCATCTAGCGCGCTGACACCGCCCCTGGCGATCACGTCCACGCAGGCGACGCATCCAGTCGCCGATCAACCCGCCCGTCCAGGCCACCGCGACGCGCGGGATGACTGCTCATTCCACGGCCATCACGACCACTGTCGCGTCATCCTCCACAGGCTCGCGCCAGCAGTCGGTTACTGCCTGCTGGATGGCCATGACCGTTGATGCCGCGGTGGGGCTGTCGGCCTGGTCGAGCGCGTGGCTGATCCCTTCAAGGCCGAAGGTTCCCCCGCCTTCCATGGTGCGCTCGATGATCCCGTCGGTCACGAGGATCAGCCGTTCTCCCGAGTAAAGCTGACGGTGGCTCAGCTTGAATTTTGGCGAGCTCGCACCGGTTCCCAGCGGCGGATGGCGGGGGCCCTCGAGCTCCTTGAGATTGCCGTCTACGTCAACGATGTACGCCGGGGGGTGAGCGCAGTTGGCCCAGGTGAGGGTGGCGGTGACGGCGCGCCAGCGGGCCATGATCGCCGTCACATAGAAATCATCGTTCTCCAGGCGTCGCACGGTTTCGTCCACCGCCGTGAGGGCGTCCTCGAGGCCTCGGCCGCTGCGCCGCGCGGAGCGCAGGGCACCGAGCGCCGCCGCCCCGAGCCCGGCCGCGGTGGGACCTTTGCCGGCCGCGTCCGCAATCGCGAGCCACGCTCCGTCGCGGTTCTCAACGAAATCGAACCAGTCCCCGCCGACCTCGTAGCTGGGCAAAAGCGCCCCCGCCAGCTGGGCGCCGGCGATCCGCGCGATCCTTGGCGGGAACAGGTGCTGCTGTACCTCGGCGGCGGGAGTGGTGGGCTTCCGCCGCCGGGTCGCCTCCACGTAGTCTGTGTAGTCGTTCGCCAGCTCGAGCGCGGCCGCCCCCTGCTTGGCGATGTCAGCGAGCTCGCCCAGTGGCGTACCAACGCACAGCAA
>VAWT01000203.1 GCA_005883415.1 Actinomycetota bacterium
AGCGCCACGCCGTCGTGTACACCATCTGCCGGGCGGTCTCGATCTTGGTCGCCATCTCAGCGAACTTGTGGCGGATCACCTGGAAGTGGCCGATCGAGCGACCGAACGCGGTCCGCTCCTTGGCGTACTCGAGCGTGCGGTCGAACACGTGCTGCGCGCCGGCGACGCAACCCGCAGCGCCGATCATCCGCTCGCCCTGGAGCTCCCACATGATGTGGTAGAAGCCCTTGCCGACCTGGCCGAGTACCGCGGTGTCGGGAACACGGACATCCTGGAACGCGAGCAGCGCCGTGTCCGAAGCGTGCATCCCGAGCTTCTCGAGCTTCTTCTCCCGGATGACGCCCGGCAGATCCATCGGCACCAGAAACAGGGTGAAGCCGTCGTAGCCCGCATCGGAATCGGTCTTGGTCACCAGCACGATCACGTCGGCTCGGTGCCCGTTTGTGATGAACGTCTTCGAGCCGTTGATCACGTACTCGTTGCCGTCTTTCACGGCCCTGGTCTTGATCCCCGCTACGTCGGACCCCGCGTCCGGCTCGGTGATTCCCAGGCAGAGGATCTTCTCTCCCTTGATCGCCGGGACCACCCACTCCTGCTTCTGGTCCTCGGTTCCGAACGCCAGGATCGGTGGCATCGCCATGTCGGTGTGCACAGCCAACCCCATTGCCAGGCCGCCGCAGTGGGCGTGGACTATCTCCTCCGAGAGCACCAGGCTCGAGTAGTAGTCGCCACCCTGTCCGCCGTACTCCTCGGGCTTGTCGAGGCCCAAGAACCCGAGCTCGCCCATCCGCTGAAACACCCAGTTGGGGAACGTCTGCTGCTCCCACTCCTCGGAGTGGGGCTGGAGCTCCTTGATCACGAAGCGGCGGATCGACTCCCGCAGCTGCTGGTGCTCGTCGGTGAAGATGAAGTGCTTGCGGTGGCCTTGAAAGTCGGGCTTGGTTACGTCGGCGGCGGTGGTAGTCATGTTTTGAACCGTACCGGCCCGCGGTGGCAAAGTAAACAGTAGGACTTCCTACTTCCTACTCTGGGTGCGGTAGGTTGCCGCCCATGTCCTACACGACCCTCCGCTACGACGTCGGGGACGCCGTCGCCACCATCGCGCTCGACCAGCCAGACACCCGCAACGCCCTCTCCGACGAGCTCCTGGGCGAGCTGATCGCCGCCTTCCAAGCGGCGGGAGATGATCCCGAGGTCCGTTGCGTCGTGCTCACCTCCACGCACGAGAAGGTGTTCTCAAGCGGGGCGAACCTGGCCGGATTCGCGGCTGAGGTCCCGCTCGTGCACAAGCATTTCGGCACAGAACGCTTCCCGCGTCTGTTCCGGCTGATCGGAGAGCTGGGTAAGCCGACGATCTGCGCCGCGAACGGACATGTTCTGGCGGGCGCGCTCGGGATCGCCCTGGCCTGCGATTTGATCATCGCCCGCGAGGGCGCCCGGTTCGGTACGCCGGAGATCAACGTGGGTGCCTTCCCGTTCATGATCATGGCGCTGATCTACCGCAACGTGCCGCGGAAGAAGTGCACCGAGCTGCTGCTGCTCGGGGAGCAGATCTCCGCCGAGGAGGCCGAGCGAATCGGCATCGTCAACCGCGTGGTCCCCGCCGATCAGTTCGACGATGCCGTCCGCGACTGGGCGCTCAAGCTGGCGTCGAAGTCGCCGGCGATCATGAAGTTGGGCAAGGACGCGATCTTCCGCCAGCAGGACATGGCCCTCGCCGACGCGTTCGACTACCTGCGCTCGCAGCTGACGATCGCGCTGTCCACCGAGGACATCGAGGAGGGGGTGAAGGCGTTCTTCGAGAAGCGCGAGCCGCGCTGGAAGGGGCCGTAGGGCCGGGACGTCTAGGGGGTTGCGACGAGGCCGCTCGGTGCGGTCGCCAATGTCCGTGCGCCCGCGAACGTGATGAGCTTTCCCTGCTCTTGGTCCCACAGCTTCAACCGCACGGCACGCAGCCCGTCCCAGAGCGACAGCTTAGGGACGCCCTCGAAGATGGCGTTTTCGTCGTGGGCACGCTGGAGGTTGTAGTTCGGGATGCGCGCGTTGAGGTGGTGGACGTGATGCAGGCCGATGTTGCCCGTGAAGAACTGGAGCGGCTGCCCCAGCTTCAGGTACGAGCTACCCCGCAACGCGGCGTCGGCATAGCTCCACTCCTCGCCGCTTTGCCAGTAGGCATCCTCGAACTGGTGCTGGACGTAGAACAGCCAGATCCCCACCGCGCCAGCCATCAGCGCTGGGGGAGCCCACACGATCAGAAAGTCCTGCCAGCCAATTCCCAGGCAGAGCGCGGCGATAACGGCGGCTAGCACGAGGTCGGTCCCGAGCACGCTGTGTCGCATCCGCGGACGCTGGGCCCGGGTGGCAATGCGCGGACCGATGATCATGGCGACGATCGGTCCGAGGCCAAACATGACGAACGGACTGCGGACCGCGCGGTAGGCCAATCGCCCGCGCCATGAACGAGCCCGGTACTCCTCCACGGTCAGGGTCGGCAGATCGCCGACGCCGCGTCGCTCGAGATCTCCGGAGGAGGCATGATGAACCGCGTGGTCGTGACGCCAGCGCCGGAATGGGGACAGAACGAACACCCCGAGGACCGCGCCGACCCACACGTTGGCCCGTTTGGAGGGCAGCAGCGACCCATGAGCGCAGTCGTGGAACATGACGAATGTGCGAACCAGGAACCCGGCCGCGGGCACGGCCAGGATCAGGGCCAGGGCCGTGGATACGCCAAGTAAGAGGTACATCCCTACCGACAGCGCCAGGTATGGAACGACCGAGGTTGCAAGTTCGAGCAGGCTGCGACCTACGCGAGGCTTCGCGTACGGCGCGAGGGCTTCCTTCCAGAATGGTCCTGCTGACGGCGAAGACATCGAAAACTCCTGGTCGTGGGCTGAACGTTGCTGGCGCAACGCCCCCGCTGACCGCCGTGTGGCCGCCGCGAACACGAGTGCCGCTGAAATCGAGGACTGGTCACCACGCATAGATGCGCCGTCACCCGCCCGATGAACACGAGGCTACTCGTATCGGGATAAGCGTAAACAAAAGAGCGACGAGATCGCCGTAACGAGTCTCGTTACGATGCGCGCGTTCAGATGAGCGAACAAGGGTCCACGCAGCCGGCGCCAGCCCCACTGGCCGGCGGCAAGCTACTGTCGGAGATCACCAACCGGATCGTCGCGCTCATGCGCGAGCACTACGGACGAGGGCCGATCAAGGCCAAGACCTACGTGCTCGACAACCTGATCGTGTGCGTGCTCGGCAACGGTTTGACTGCGATCGAGCGCACGATGATCGAGGGTGGCGAACCCGATCGCGTGCTCGAGATCCGGCGCGACTTCCAGCGCTTGATGAAGACCCGCTACAGCGAGATGATCGAGCAGCTCACGGGGCGGAAGGTGCTCGCTTTCCTAAGCCAGGCGCACGTAGAGCCTGACCTGACCGTTGAGATGTTCCTGATGGACGGCCCAGTTCCGGGCTTCGGCTCACTCGAGCTGGTGGATGGAGGCCAGGCGCCTTGACTGGGCGTCGCCGGACCTGACAATGTAGGAAGTAGTACGTCCTACTTTCAGCGATGTCCGCAGACGCCCCGCCCACTACCAGTCTCCTTCGTCCGCTCGCTGAAGATCTCCAGGCCCGACGCGAGAAGCTCAAGCAGGGTGGCGGGCCCCAGAAGATCGCCAAGCAGCACGGGGCCGAAAAGCTGACGGCGCGCGAGCGCCTGGACCTCCTGATCGATGCCGGGACGTTCGTGGAGCTCGGAATCCACGGCCGGCCGCACTTCTCGCAGCGGGCGATGGAGGGGATCGAGGCCCCGGCCGATGGCGTGATCACCGGCTACGGGAAGATCGACGGCAGGTTGGCAGCAGTGGCCGCCTACGACTTCACCGTGATGGCGGGCTCGATGGGGATGACTGGCGAGCTCAAGGTCTCTCGCCTGCGGGAGCTCGCACTCACCAAGCGCATCCCCATGATCTGGCTGCTGGACTCCGCGGGGGCCCGCATCCAGGAGGCGGTCGGGTCGCTGTTCGCCGGCACGGGCCACCTGTTCCGCGAGGAGGTGGTGGCCTCGGGCGTGATCCCCCAGGTGGCGGCTCTGATGGGCCCCTGCGCAGCTGGGACCGCATACATCCCCGGTCTGGCGGACTTCGTCCCCATGGTCAAGGGGCGGGGATCGATGGCGCTCGCGGGACCCCACCTGGTCCGGGCCGCGGTGGGTGAGAACGTCACCCAGGAGGAGCTCGGCGGATCGCGCGTGCACACCCGCAAGTCCGGCGTCGGCGACCTGGAGGTCGCCGACGACCCGGAGTGCATCGAGCGGATCAAGCAGTACCTGAGCTACTTCCCGTCCAACTGCGAGGAGCAGCCGCCGATCGAGCCGAGCAGCGATCCCGTCGACCGCGGCGACGAGGAGCTGCTCGACGTCCTGCCCGACTCGAACCGCAAGCCGTACGACATGTACGAGGTGATCCGCCGGATCGTCGACGACGGGGTGTACTTCGATCTGAAGCCCCAATGGGCCAAGACGATCATCACCTGCCTGGCTCGGTTCGGGGGCCGCCCGACGGGCATCGTTGCCAGCCAGCCCAGACAGCTCGGAGGGATCCTCGACAACGACTCGGCCGACAAGGCGGCTCGATTCATAAATCTGTGCAACGCCTACGCGATCCCGCTCGTCTACCTGATGGACGTTCCCGGATTCATGGTAGGGACGAGGGTCGAGGCCGGGGGCATCATCCGCCACGGGGCCAAGATGCTCTACGCGACCGCCAACGCGACGGTTCCCAAGGTCACGGTGGTGCTGCGCAAGGCCTATGGCGCGGGGTACTACGTGATGAATGGGCGGGCGTACGAGCCCGACCTGATCGTCGCCTGGCCGAGCGCCGAGATCAGCGTGATGGGAGCGGAGGGAGCCGTGGAGATCATCTTCCGCAGGCAGGTCGAGGAGGCCGAGGACCCGGACGCCAAGCGCCGGGAGCTGATCGACAACTTCCGCAAGATCATCGATGTCTACGTCGCGGCCGGCAACGACATGATCGACGACGTGATCGACCCCCGCGAGACGCGCCTCACGATCTGCAGGGCGCTCGAGCTGGCGGCTTCGAAGAAGGTCGAGCGGCCGTGGAAGCGTCACGGAGTGGTGCCGGTTTGACAGTCGACAACCCCGCCGTCATCACCTGCGCCATCTCCGGAGCGATCGCCAACCGCGACCAGTGCCCGGCGATCCCCTACAGGCCCGAGGAATACGCGGCCGAGGCGCGGCGGATCGTGGATGAGGGGGGCGTCCACATCCACATCCACGCCCGAACGCCCGATGGCGCGCCGTCGTATGAGGTCGAGGACTTCATCGCCATTCGCGACGCGATCGTGGGGGAGGTCGGGGACGCGGTGATCATCAACTTCTCCACCGGGACGATCGGCGTGCCGGTCGACAAGCGGATCGCGTACCTGGAGGCCGGGCTGCCCGAGGTCGCGGCCCTGAACATGGGCTCGATGAACTACGCCAAGTACTCGCGGAAACGCAAGGACTTCGTGTTCAAGTTCGTATTCGCCAACCCGTTCGAGGAGATCATCGAGCTGCTCGAGGCCATGCGTCGCCTTCAGATCAAGCCCGAGCACGAGTGCTTCGATGTGGGGCACGTCGGATCTCTGGAGCCCCTGGTGGACATGGGGCTGCTGGAGGCGCCGCTTCACGCCGACTTCGTGATGGGCGTGGTCGGTGGCGTGCCGGCCAGCGCCCTGAACCTAGCCGCGATGGCCCGCAACATGCCTGCCGGCCGCCACCACTGGGGCGTCATCGGGATCGGGCGCGAGCAGTGGATGCTGGTCGCGGCGGCGTTGACGCTGGGCGGGTCGATCCGGGTGGGACTCGAGGACAACTTCTACCTTCCGGACGGGACGATGGCGCGCTCAAACGGAGACCTGATCGCCAAGGCCCGGCAGATGTGCGAAGACGCCGGACGCCGCCCCGCCACCGTCCTCGAGGCCAGAGAGCTCCTTGGCCTGCGTACGGCCGTCGGCACATGAGCCGGTTGCCGCTCGAAGGGCTCCGCGTCATCGATCTCACGAGGCTGCTCCCGGGCGGCTTCTGCTCGCTGCTGTTGTCGGACTTCGGCGCCGACGTGATCAAGGTCGAGGACACGGCGATGGGCGACTACGTGCGGTGGGCGCCCCCCTATTACGAGGGGCCAGACCAGACTGCGCGCAGCGCACTGTTCCTGGCCCTGAACCGCGGCAAGCGCTCCATCCGCCTGGACTTGAAGTCCGAGGGGGGAAAGGAGGTTCTGCTGCGGCTGGCGCGAGGTGCGGACGTGTTGTTGGAGTCATTTCGCCCCGGCGTGCTCGACCGCCTGGGGGTGGGCTACGAGCGTCTGCGCTCCGAGAACCCAGGACTGGTGTACTGCGCGATTACCGGCTATGGCCAGGACGGCCCGAATCGCGATCGCTCCGGGCACGACACCAACTACCTGGGGCTCAACGGCCTGCTGGCGCTGACGGGCGAGGCCGGGGGGCCGCCTGTGCAGTCAGGTGGGCAGATCGCCGACATCGGGGGCGGCGCGCTGATGGGGGTGATCGGGATCCTGATCGCGCTGCGAGCACGTGAGCGATCGGGCGAAGGGCAGTTCGTGGACTGCTCGATGTTCGACGGATCTCTGTCGTGGCTGGCGATGGCGGCCGCAGAGACGTTCGCCTCAGGCCGCGCCCCTCAGCGGGGCGAGGTGCAGCTCGCCGGTGCGCTCACCTGCTACCGGCCCTACCGGTGCGCCGACGGCTACGTCACGCTCGGCGCGCTCGAGCCCAAGTTCTGGGCAGCGTTCTGCCACGGCGTGGGGCGGGAGGACTTGCTTGGAGGCGCGTTCGACCCTCCCGGATCTGACACCCATCAGGCGGTAGAGGAGATCTTCGCCTCGCGCACCCGCGAGGAGTGGCGGGCGTTCGCCTCCGAGCACGACTGCTGCCTGGAGCCGGTACTGGAGCTCGCGGAGGCCCTCGAGTCAGAGCTGGTGCGGGCCCGAGAGATGGTGGCCACGCTAACCCAGCCGGGAGCCGGCGAGCCAGTGAAGCTGCTCGGCCTGCCGATCAAGCTGAGCCGCACCCCCGGCGACCCCTCGCGGGCGCCGGGCCCGGCGCTCGGCGAGCACACCGAATCGGTCCTGCGCGATGTCGGCTACGCGGCCGAGGAGATCGCAGCGCTGCTTGGAGACGGCGCGGTGGCGGGGCCGGCCGAGAATGCGCAGGGATCGTTCATGGGGGCCTAGTGCACCGGACGGCACACTGATGCTCAAGATCTCGGAGCTGGCAGAACGCTCGGGGGTGAGTGCCGGCACGATCAAGCACTACCTGCGCGAGGGGCTGCTCGGCAACGGCGACGAGGTCAAGCGAACGTCAAAAAACATGGCCTACTACCCCGAGGATTTCGTAGAGCGGGTGCGGCTGATAAAGCGCCTGCAGGAAGAGCGGTTCATGCCGCTGCGCGTGATCCGAGAGGTCATGGACGCCGATCCCGAGCGCGCGGCGCGGCTGATCGAGCTCGAGGACCG
>VAWT01000204.1 GCA_005883415.1 Actinomycetota bacterium
AAGACCGTCCAGTAGTGGGTAGGCGCCAAGCGGGTCAGGAAGTCGAACACATAGGCGTCGGGTCCGACAAGGATCCGCGCCTTGCCGGCATCTACGCCCTTATGGATGATCTCAGCGGCCCGCTCGGGCGTGGTGCGTACCAGCGCCTCGAACTCGTCAGCCATCTGTTCCCGCGAGCGGCCGAGGCCCCGCGGGTCGGTGTGTAGACGGCCGTGGCGGGCGATGTTTGTCTTGACGCCACCGGGATGGACAGTGATCGCTCGTACTCCGGTTCCCTCTAGCTCGTGCCGCAGCGATTCGGTGAAGCCTCGAACCGCAAATTTCGACGCGCAGTACGCGCTCTGGTACGGGATTCCGGCTAGGCCGAACACGCTCGAGGTGTTGACGATGGCTCCAGAGCCCTGCTCGAGCAGGACCGGCAGGAACGCGCGGACGCCGTGGACGACGCCCTCGAAGTTGATCGCGTGCAGCCATTCGTCGTCCTCGATCGCTGCCGCAGCGACCGTCGAAGACACCGCCACGCCGGCGTTGTTGAACAGCGCACCGATCGGCGCCGGAGTCCACTCCCTTACTCGGGCCGCGAATGCAAATTGGTCAAGCCGGTCGCGCACGTCGAGTGACTGAGCCAAGACCGATCCGCCGAGACTGGCGCCGGTCTCCTCCAGGGCTTCGCGATTGGCGTCCACCATGGCCACCGGACAGCCATGGGCCGAGAAGCGCTGGGCGAGGGCGCGGCCGATTCCCGATCCAGCCCCAGTGATGACGACGGTCTGCCCGGCCAGGGGACGATGAGAGGGCCGTGCCATTAGACGACGACCTCCTTATCGGCGGGCCGGCTCTGGCCAATGTGCTCCGAGGCGGCGCTGCCAATCGGTGTACCACGTCGCCGGACGACAGCGACGCCGCCGCGGGCGGGGGCAAACGCGACGCCTCGGAAGCTCTCGCGCTCTCCCGGAGCATCGGCCGGCATGAGCTCGAAATGGCGCAGCATCGTCCGAAGCACGACGTCCATCTCGAGCTGCGCAAAGGCGGCGCCGAGGCACCGGCGAACGCCTCCACCGAACGGGATCCAGGAATACGTATCTGGCTTGTGACCGACGTAGCGGTCCGGATCAAAGCTTGCGGCATTGGGGTGAAAGCGGTCGTCGGCGTGCACCGCTGACGCTTGGGTGACCACTCGTGTCCCAGGCGGCAGGCACCAGTCGCCGAGCTGGAAGGGCTGCATCACCATACGTCCGGTGGTCCCGATCACCGGGCGTACGCGATGCACCTCGAGGATCGTCGCCGTCCTCAGCGTCGAGTCATCTCCCTCGACCTCCCGCTCGAGGCGCCGCAGGACTTCGGGGTGGCGGCGCAGACGCTCGACAGTCCAAGCGAGCGACGACGCTGTCGTCTCGTGACCGGCGACGAGCAGGGTCAGCAGCTCGTCAGCCACCTCGGCGCGGTTGATCTCCGCGCCGTCCTGGAGCAGCCGCGCAAGCATCAGGGCCAGGATGTCGATCCGCTCGCTGAGCCCGGGATCGGTCAGACGCTCCTCGATCAGCGCTGTGGCGATCTCGTTATAGCGCCGCCTCATCCTCCGGTAACGACGACCGGGACTCCATGATCCGAAGTCCCGCCGCAGGATCGGTGCGGTCACCAGCCGCTGGCCCACCGCCGTAAGGCGGGGCAGGAGTTCCTCCAGTTCCGTCAGCTCGGTGCCTTCAGCCCCGAACACCGCGCGCAGGATCACTCGCAGCGTGACCCTCTTGAAGGTGTCGATCGTCGCGAAGGGCTCGCCCTCCGGCCACGCCTGCATCGCGTTCAGCGCCTCTTCCTCGATCAGCTCGTCGTAGGAGCGCATCCGGTCGCCGTGAAACGGAGGCAGCAGCGTCCGGCGCTCCTGGAGATGGCGCTCCTCGTCCATCGAGAACAGCGAACCGGGGCCGAGCAGGCCACCCAGCGGATTCTTCCCCCCGTGAAGGACCGTCGGCTTGGCGGTATAGACCGCCTTTACGAGGTCGGGATGGGTCACGATCACGGTCGTGCCGATCACCGGCAGGTCCACGGTGTAGGCATCGCCATAGCGTCCTTGGAGCCGGCGGACAAACCGGCGCTGCGCGAACAGCGCAAGCAGCCCATTGACGAGCTTCGGCGACTTTGGGCCATCCGGTAGCCGGAACTCGTCAGCTGGAGCGTGACTAATGAGGGTCGCAGACACGGAAGGGGTCTGCCCGAGCTGTCAGCTCAGCAGCTCGGAGTCGTGCGCTCGAAAGATGGCGGGGTAGTCGCGCGCACCCGGCTCGTGCAGTGCACGGACCAGCGCCTGGATCCGGGGTGTCATCACGAGCAGGTAGCGTGCGGTCGTACCCTCGGCGGCATTGCCATACGAATGAGGCGTCCCCTTCGGCGCCAGCGCGGCGCTGTTCGCCCCGGCTTCGAAGACCTCGTCTGCGATCCGGAACCGGAGCGTGCCCTCGAGCACGTACCACGCTTCGTCATCGGAGTGGTGGACGTGCAGCGGAGCGATCCACTCGTAACCGGAATCGCCGGAGTCGCTCCACTCGACGATCACGAAATCGCTGTCGGCCCCACCGAGATCTGTGTCCGTCAGCGAAGGTACAAATAGCTCGCCGGCCATCGCTCGCGGAGCCTAGTTGAGAGCGAAACAGCGATGCTTCGACCATGACGAGTCTCGCAGCAGTCATCTTCGATCTGGATGGCGTGCTGATCGATTCAGAGGGCCTCTGGAATCAGGCCCGGATGCAGATTGCCGACGAGAACGGCGGACACTGGGCAGAAGGCGCTCAGCGGGCGATGATGGGCATGAGCTCGCCCGAGTGGTCGCAATACATGCACGAGGAGCTCGGCGTGGACATGGACCCAGACCAAATTTCGGCCACTGTGGTGTCGCGGCTGGAGCGCCTGTATCGAGAGCACGTGCCCCTGCTGCCGGGTGCCCGACAGGTGGTAGCTGCGTTCTCTGAGGTATGGCCGCTGGGACTCGCGTCGTCTGCCAACCGGCCGATCATCGAGCTGGTGCTCCAATTGTCTCAGCTGAGCGAGCGCTTCAAAGCCACGGTCTCCTCCGAGGAGGTGCCGGCGGGAAAGCCAGCGCCGGACGTCTACCTCGAGGCTGCGCGTCGCCTGGAGGTCGACCCCGAACGGTGTGCTGCCGTCGAGGACTCCACTAACGGGCTGCTGAGCGCGGCAGCCGCTGGGATGACGGTAATCGCCGTCCCCAACCAGGAATTTCCGCCCGCCGAGGAAGCGATCTCGCGGGCCGCTCTAGTGGTGGACGCGATCGACCAGCTGACACCCGGCCGCGTCGAGGACCTTGCCGGCTCCACGTCTTAGGGATGCGCGATATTTCCAGACGTGACGGGCTCTCCACACGGGCGGCGCTCTGCATACCGCTCGGCGGGCGTCGACTACGACGCGCTCGACGCCGGCAAGCGCGATGCCTTGAGCGAGGCGCTTCAGACGTCCAAGCTCCTGGCGCTCATGGGGGGCCGGGCCATTGATGAGTCTCGCGGCGAGCCGGCGTTTGTCTTCGAGTTCGAGGGCAGGGCGCTGTCCTTCGTGGTCGAGGGGCTCGGGACCAAGTCGATCATCGCTCGCCAGGTCGAGGAGCAGCTCGGGATCAACGCCTTCGACAATGTCGCCTACGACGCGGTTGCCGCCATCGTCAACGACCTGTGCTGCGTGGGTGCCCTACCGCTCGTCGTCAATGCGTACTTCGCCACCGGATCCGCGGGCTGGTATGAGCAGCCGGCCCGGCACGCCGGGCTGCTTGCGGGCTGGCGAGAAGGGTGCGTCGACGCCGGCGCCACCTGGGGTGGCGGCGAGTCCCCGACGTTGCCGGAGCTGATCGAGCCAGACGAGCTCGAGCTGGCCGGCAGCGCGGTGGGCGTGATCCCCAAAGGGACCAGCCAGAGGCCTTGCTTGACAGGAGCGTCATTTACGTGGCGCTGGTCAGAGAGCTTCTTCATGCCGACATCGACGTCCACTACCTGAGTCACATCACCGGGCACGGCCTACTCAAGCTGATGCGCCCGCGTCGCGAGCTCTCCTACAAGGTCAACCACCTGCCCGACGTGCCGGAGGTGCTGGAGTTCCTCGTCGAGCAGGCCGGAATGTCGCCGGCCGCCGCCTACTCCACCTTCAACATGGGCTGCGGGTTCGCCATCTACTCCGCTGCGGGCTCTGGGCGCGAGGTCGTCCGCCTCGCTGCGGAGCTTGGCCTTTCGGCACAAGTCGCCGGTACGGTCGGAGAAGGTCCGCGGCGCGTGATTCTCGAGCCGATCGGCGTCACGTACGACAGCGAAGCGTTGGACCTCGCGCCACGGCATGAGCGCAGCGACGAGTAGGGCGCGCCCCGATGCGCAGCCGTTGCCGTACCCAGCCAAGGGCCGTCGCCCCCCACGCCGCAGCGCGCCCGGCGTTAGGCAGCCCGGCGTCAGGCCCCCGAGGTCAGCCCACTACTGGCGGCAGTCCGCGCACGCCCCGTGCAGAACGATCTCGTGCACGGCGACGTCGATCGGAACCCGTCGAGAAGTCTTCTTGATCGCCCGCTCCAGCTCCGGGTCGGTGAATGGCATCACCGCTCCGCAGCTGTCGCACACCAGGTGATGGTGGTGACCGTTTTCCCCCCGGAGCGGCTCATAGCGAGCCATCGCCTGCCCGACCTCGACCTTCTGCACCAGCTCTAGACGCTCCAGCTCATCGAGAATGCGATAGATGCTGGCCCGCGCCACGCGGCGCCTGCCCGTGCGCAGGGCGTCCTCGATCTCGAGCGCCGACAGCGCACAGGATTGCGAGTCGAGCAGCTCTACGACCGCCCGGCGCGCCCCGCCCGAGTGGCGATGGGACTCGGCGAGTACCCGCTGCGCTCGCTCGGACCAGCTCTCGGTGCCTGCGCGGGGCATCGCGGCCAGTCTAGCTCCGGGTCTCGCCATCAGCGGCGGGCCCCTCCAGGGCCGGATCGGTCGGCAAGAATAGGACTAAGTCTCATTTCTGGTATCGTAGCGCGTCGTGAACAGGCCCCGCCTGACCCATCCGATCCGACTCTTTCGAGGGACTCCACCCCTGCGGCGGGAAAAGTCGACCCGGATCACGGTCGCTCGCCTAATCCCTCTTCTGGGCGCCACAGTCGTCGCCGGGTGCGGCGCCGCCGGCGCCAGCTCCGGAGGCGCGGGACAGATCGCCACAGTGGGTGCCGAGAACGAGTACGCGAACGTGATCTCGCAGATCGGCGGCCGCTATGTCCATGCCAGCGCGATCGAGAGCAATCCGAACACAGACCCGCACGCGTTCGAGGCCAGCCCGAGTGTCGCCAGCACCGTCAGCTCGGCTCAGCTGATCGTCCAGAACGGCCTCGGCTACGACGACTTCATGACCAAGATCGAATCCGCCTCGCCGAACCCTAAACGCAAGGTGATCGACGTGCAGAGGCTTCTGGGGCTGCCCGGCTCCACGCGCAATCCACACCTGTGGTACAGCCCGACGACGATGCCGGCCGTGGCGAAGGCGGTGGCCGCCAGCCTGGCAAAGATCGAGCCGAGCCACGCCGCCTATTTCCGTGCGAATGAAACGGCCTTCGACCGATCGCTGACGGCCTGGTTCAACGCCATCAAGCAGTTCCACTCGCGCTACCCAAACACGCCAGTGGCGACGACGGAGCCGGTTGGGGACTACATGCTTCAGGCCGCAGGCGCGGCCAACCTGACGCCGTACTCCCTTCAATCCGCGGTTCAGAACGGAGTCGATCCGGCTCCTCAGTCGATCACGCTCCAGCACGGGCTGCTCTCTCGGCGCAAGGTCAAGGTCCTGCTCTACAACCAGCAGGTAACGGACTCGCTCACGCTGGCGCTCCTGAAGACAGCTCGAGCGCAAGGAGTCCCCGTCGTCGGCCTCTACGAGACGATGCCTACCGGCGGCTACGACTACCAGTCATGGATGCTGGCCGAGGTGAACGCGCTTCAGAACGCGGTCGCCCACGGTGCCTCGACGGAGCGGCTATGAGCGCATACGACGGCACCGGTCCCGAGGAGATCCTCTCCGTCGAGCACCTCGGTGTGCGGCTCGGGGGCCGCGACGTCCTCTCCGATGTCACCTTTGCCATCCGCGCCGGCGAGTTCACCGGCCTGATCGGATCGAATGGGGCGGGAAAGACCACGCTGCTGAAGGCGATCCTGGGGCTGCACGCTCCAAGCGGCGGCGACATCCGGATCGCCGGCCGGCCCCGTTCGCGTCGCAACCCCCTCATCGGCTACGTGCCGCAGCGCTACCTACTCGACGCCGACATGCCTTTGCGCGCCCGCGACGTGGTGGGACTCGGGCTCGATGCGCATCGGCTGGGAATCTCGCGGCCCTCGCGGGAGCGCACCGACAGGATCGACGCAATGCTGGCCGCCGTGGACGCGCAGGGCTTCGCCGACAGCCGCGTCGGGAACCTCTCGGGCGGCGAGCAGCAACGGGTGCTGATCGCGCACGCTCTCATCTCCCGCCCGCGCCTGTTGTTGCTCGACGAGCCGCTCGCCAACCTCGACCTGCGAAGCGGACACGAGATCGTCGCGCTGCTGGCGCGGATCGCCACAGAGCAGGAGATCGCCGTCCTGATCTCGGCACACGAGATGAACCCGCTGCTCGGGGTGATGGACCGGATCGTCTACCTAGCCGGGGGCCGCGCCGCCAGCGGTACCACCGCCGAGGTCGTCCGCGGCGACGTGCTCAGCCGCCTGTACGGGTACCACGTCGACGTGCTGCGCGTCCATGGCCGCGTACTCGTCGTCTCTGGTGCCGCCGGTGGGGGGCCGGATGGCCAGTCCGAGCACCCCGTCGAGGTGCTGGCCTGACAGCGTTGGAGGTCGTCGCATGAGCGTCCCGCTCGCGACCGTCTTCGGCCATGGGTTCTTCGAGAGCGGACCGGTCCACACCGCGCTCACGGTCGGCGCCACGGCCGCGATCGTGTCCGGCACTGTCGGCGTGTTCGCGGTGATCCGCGGGCAGTCGTTCGCCGGCGAAGCGCTGTCGGACATCGGCGCGGCCGGCGGGTCTGCTGCCTTTCTGGCCGGAGTGGGCGCGCTGTGGGGCTTCCTGGCGTCGGCGGTGGGAGCGGCGGCCGTCATGGAGCTGATTGGCATCCAACGCCCCCGGGGCCGGGACCTGGCGACCGGCATCGTGCTCGGTGCGAGCCTCGGCATTGCTGCACTACTGCTGTACCTGGGCACGACCGTCAGGAGCACCACCGGCGCGACGGTGACGATTCTCTTCGGGTCCCTGTTCGCGGTCGATCCCGGGACGATCCCCGCGATCGTCGCGTTCAGTGCCCTCGCCCTGGCGGTGATCATGCTCGTTCAGCGACCGTTGCTGCTCAGCTCCCTCAGTCCGGAGCTGGCGGCAGCCCGTGGGATTCGCGTGCGCGTGATCGGCGCCACGTACCTCCTGGCGCTGGCGGTGGCCGTCGCGCTCGCGGCGCTCAGCATCGGCGCGATCCTTGGGACCGCACTACTGATCGGTCCCGCTGCGACCGCGCTCCGCCTGACGAGCAGACCGGGCCGAGCGATCGCGATTGCCGCAGCCATCGGGATGGCGGCGACCTGGCTGGGCATCGTCCTGGCCTACGACAGTTTCTACTGGCCGCCGAGGGGCCACGGCTGGCCGGTGAGCTTCTTCGTCGTGGCCCTGGTTCTCATGGCATACCTGGTCGCCCGGCTGCCGGCCATGGTTCGAAGGAACCACTAGATGTTCCACGGCTTCATGATCAACGCCTGGACCGTGGCCACGATCGTGGCCGTGGTCGCTGGGATCGTGGGCTTCTTCGCCGTGCTGCGAGGCTCGGCCTTCGCGGCCCACGCCATTCCCAACGGCTCGTTCGCAGGTGCGGCAGGTGCAGCGCTGATCGGGGTCAACACCCTGATCGGGCTGGGCGCCTTCTCGCTCCTCGGCGCGCTCGGCATCAGTGCCCTCGGTCGGCGCGGACGGCAGGACGTCGCCACGGCCCTGACGCTAACGCTCATGCTTGGATTGGGGGCGCTGTTCCTCAGCCTGAGCAACGAGTACGCGCCGCAGGTCTACTCGCTGCTGTTCGGTGAGGTGTTGGGGATCTCGAGCAACGACGTCGTTCCGACAGCCGCACTGGCGGCCGCCGCGGTGGCAGTGGTGCTGCTCCTGTATCGCCCGTTGATGC
>VAWT01000264.1 GCA_005883415.1 Actinomycetota bacterium
CTGACCAAGTTCGCGCCGCTCGCGCTGGGTCCCCTGTTGCTGCGCGGGATCGACAGAGGGCTGAGCATCCGCTCCGCGGGACGCTTTGTCGCAGCCTTCGCCGTGGCCACGGCCCTGGTCATGCTGCCGGTGCTGCTCGATCACAACGAGTCGCGCTTCTGGCATGACACGATCTCCTATCAGGCCAATCGCCCGTCTCCATTCTCGATCTGGGGGCTGTGGGGAGGCCTCGGGATCGAGCAGCACATCGTCCAGGCGCTGACGATCCTGCTTGCCATTGGAGCCGCGGTGGTGCCCCGCCGCCGCGGGATGGTCGAGGTCTCGGCTCTGGCCGCCGCGATCTTGATCGCGGTCGAGCTGTCGCTGACCCACTGGTTCTACCTCTACATCGTGTGGTTCTTCCCCCTGGTGATGCTCGCGTTGCTGGGCGCTGATCCCAGGCCCGCTCGGGTTCGAGAGGCGGCTCAGGAGCCGGCCCAGCTGGTACACGCCGGGGTCTAGGCGAACCCTCTGCTTAGCTTCCGAGCCGCGTGCCTTCTCTAGCAAGAACGGAGCTGGCTGCACGGCGCGCCGCGGCCAAGCGCCGCAGGCGCCGACGCGCCGTCGGCGGCGCCATCGCGGTCGTCGCGGTGGCCGTCGGTGCGGGCGTCGCGATCGCCGAGTCAGGTGGAAGTGGCGGCACCAAACCCCATTCCGTGGGGCCGGTGTCGCAGGCGCCACGACCGCCTGCGCGCGCAAATGCCGGCGTCTCGTCCTCCCTGGCAGCCACCGACGCTGCGGGACGAGCTGAGATCGCCCGCCTGGCGCAGCTCGGTCTGCCTATCTACTGCGGCGGCACGCGCGGCAACGAGGTGGCCTTCACCTTCGATGACGGACCGGGCGTGTACACCCACTTTGCACTCAAGAAGCTCACCCAGGCGGGCGAGCGGGCAACGTTCTTTGTCGTCGGCAAGAGCATGGATGCCTGGCCCGGCTGGCTGCCGAAGGAGTTGAAGGTCGCCACGATCGGCGATCACAGCTATCACCACCCGTTGCTGACCGCCCTCTCGCCCGATGAGATCAGATCCGAGCTCCAATTGACAAAGCAGAAGATCGAGCGGGATTCCGGACAGCCCGTAGACCTGTTTCGTCCTCCCTACGGCGGCACCAATGCGACCGTAGAGGGCATCGCCAAGTCGCTGGGCATGCTGGAGATCATGTGGACCATGGACTCGAGGGACTCGCTGGGCGCCGACTGGAACGGCATCATCCAGAACCTCGAGGCCGCGTTGCGCCCGGGAGCCATCTTGCTGATGCACGAGAACCGCGGCCAGACGATCCGCGCCCTGACCACGCTGTTGCCAGAGCTCAAGCGTCGCCATCTGCGCTCCGTGAGCCTTCCGGAGCTGTTCGCGACGGACCCGCCGACGGTTGCCCAGGTAAGACGCGGGACGAAGGGATGCGGGATCACTTCGCTGGGCAGCGGCGGCTAGCCCCTACTCGCTAGCTCACCCCCTCCGCCGGCTCCAGCAGCTGCTCGATCGAGCGCGCGCGCATAGGGGCCTCGGCGGTGATCAGCACCGCGTTCAGCCAGGGGTCGTCGGAAGAGGTCTCGAACCGCACGGGCATCCGCGTCACCAGCGACTCCAGCGCCTGCTCGCGCTTGACTCCGATCACGCCCCCGCGCGGACCGGTCATGCCGACATCGGAGATGTAGGCGGTTCCGCCCGCCAGCACCCGGGCGTCGGCGGTGGGAACGTGGGTGTGGGTGCCGACCACGGCGGTGACCCGGCCGTCGAGGTGCCAGCCCATACCGACCTTTTCACTCGTGGCCTCCGCGTGCATATCGACCAGCACGTGGTCTACGTCGTCGCGGAGCGCGTGCAGGGCGGCATCGGCTTCCGAGAACGCGTGTCGCCCCGCGTTCATGAACAGATTGCCTGACAGCGATATGACACCGAGGCGCGCCCCGTCTCTGGACACCACGCACCAGCCATGGCCCGGCTGGCTGCGCAGGAAGTTCGCCGGTCGGACGATCCGGGGTTCGGCATCGAGGAACGGATAGACGTCGCGGTGGCGGTAGGCGTGGTTGCCTAGCGTGATGACGTCTACGCCGGCGTCGAACAGCTGCTGCGCCACCTTAGTGGTGATCCCCACCCCACCGGCGGCGTTCTCACCGTTGACGACCACGAAGTTGGGCCCGAAGCGATCGCGCAGCGACGGAAGCAGCGCGGACAGCGTGCGACGACCGATCCCACCCACGACGTCGCCTACGAACAGGATCTTCGTGTCTTCCGCCACGTTGCCATCCTCTCATCCAGCGGCAATCGGCCGTGTCGGAGCGTCGGCCCAGGTAGCCTGCGGCCGGTGTCGACTACGACCGCACCGGGCGAGCAGACGGCGGCAGTCGTAGCGCGCTCGCTGACCAAGCGTTTCGGGCGCCGGGTGGCGCTCGCCGGCACGAGCTTCGAGGTTCGCCCGGGGGAGCTGGTCGCGGTTATCGGACCCAACGGGGCGGGCAAGACGACGCTGCTCTCGATCGTCGCCGGCGTCCTGGCCCCGGACGAGGGCGAGGTGTCGCAGCCGCCTGGCTCGCGACCATTCGGCTGGGTCCCGCAGCAGGTGGCGCTCTACTCCAAGCTGTCGGTGGCCGAGAACCTGCGCCTGTTCGCGCGGCTCGAACGCGTGGCCGATCCCGAGGCCGCGGTCAAGCGCATGCTCGCGGAGACGGGGCTAGAAGACCGGTCGGATGAGGAGGTAGGTCACCTCTCCGGCGGCAACCGGCAGCGCGTCAACATCGGCATCGGCCTTCTGGCCGAGCCATCGGTCCTGCTGCTCGATGAGCCCTCCGCGGCGCTCGACCCCCGCCAGCGCGAGCGCCTGTGGGAGTTCATCTCGAGGTTGGCGGCCCGCGGCACGACCGTCATGTTTTCGACCCATGACGTCGCGGAGGCTGAGCGCTACGGCGAACGGGTGCTGGTACTGGCCGACGCCGAGCTTCTGTTCGACGGCACTCCCGTCGAGCTCGAGCGAACCGCGGGCGGAGGAACACGCGACTTCGAGTCGGCGTTCGTCAGCTTCCTGCGCGAGCGCGGGCACTGAGCGCAGGGCTTCAAACCAAGTGAGTGAGTAATGCGCTGGCTGCTGGTGAAGGACCTTCAGATCCTGAGGCGCTCCCCGCTGCTCGTCGGGTTGCTGGTCGTCTACCCGGTCGCGATCGCGCTGATGATCGGCTTCGCCCTCTCGAGCCCGCCGGGCAAACCGAAGGTCGCGTTCTACAGCCAGGTGGCGCCGGGCAAGGGGCGCGTCAGCTTCGGCAGCCAGCAGATCAACATCTCCAAGGTCGCCAACGAGCTGTTCCAGTCGATCCAGCCGGTCAGGGTGCGCTCGCGGGCGGAGGCGATCGCCAAGGTCCGCGACGGCCAGGCGAGCGCCGCGCTGATCGTCCCCGGGGACATCGTTAATCAAATACAGAGCCTGATCACGCAGGGCGTCGGTAGCCCGACCGTCGAGCTGATCCTCAACTCGCGAAACCCCCTCGAGCGCCAGTTCGCCCAACAGGCAATCAGCCTGCGGTTGAACCAGGTCGAGCAGGCCGTCTCCAAGCAGGTGCTCCGCGTCGCGGTCAGCGACCTGCATCAGGTCCTGAACGGCGGCAGCGTCCAGTTGCTCGGGCAGACGGTCCCGCTACTTGGCCTGCGCAACTCGCGCACGATCATCGAGGGAACGATCTCGTCACTGCCGCCTTCCTCGTCGCTGCGGGTCGCGCTCAGACAGGTGGTCGCGTTCGCTGACCTGGCGATCGAGGGCCTCGGGTTCGCGTCGCCTGTGCTCAGCTCGATCGGGACCCCGCTCACCGTCCAGCAGACACAGCTGGCGGGTCAGACGACGCCCACCGCCACGTACGCGGTGGCGATCGCGGTGATCGTGTCGCTGATGTTCGTCACCCTGCTGCTGGCCGCGGGGATGCTGGCACTCGAGCGTTCCGAGAACGCATACTCCAGGCTGGTCCGCGGGCTCGTGTCCGCCGAGGGCCTCCTATCCGAGAAGATCGTGCTCGCTGCGGGCTGCGCGGCTGCGGTCACGCTGGTGATGGCCGCGGCGGTGTCCGCCTTCGTGCACCTCGACTGGGGTCGGTTCGAGCTGTGGGTGTTGGCGCTCGCCTTCGGCGGTCTGGCCTTCGGGGCGCTCGGGGTGGCGATCGGCGGCGTAGCCCGCGAGGTCAGCGCCGCGTCTCTGATGGCCTTCCTGGTGTCACTGCCCATCGCCTTCGTGGCACTCATCCCGGCGGACGCGGTATCGAGCGGGCTGAAGACCTTCCTCGACGTGGTGGCGTTCGTGTTCCCATTCAAGGCTGCGCTCGAGGCAGCATCGAATGCGTTCAGCGGCACCTCACCCGGGATCGGCCTCCCACTCCTGCACCTGGCCGTGCTGGCGGTCGTATTCGGGCTGTTGGCGAGGCTGGCCCTGAGGCGGTTTGCGTCGGCGTAGGAGCCAGTAACCACCGGGGCGCACGCCCGTGCTGTCGCCGACGGGGAGCCCGTCGAAGAAACGGGAATATATGACCGGTTCTGTCGACAGCCCCCGGTCGGGGGCCCGCGAGATTCCTGGCCGGCCCTCAGCGAGGCGTGGTCATCGCGCGGAACAGGACCGCGCAGATGACGGCCACGATCAGCGCGATGATCGGAACGCCGGCAGAGACGACGCCCGCCACCGCCAGGACAAGGCCAACGACGCCGACCACCCCGGCGGCGCTTCCCACCATCACCAGGCGGTAGGCACGTCGCTCCCGCACCCGCTTGGGTGTGTAGCCACCGCGCTTCTCAAGGCTTGACATACAAAGGAGCGTAGCGCGTAGGCTCCAGCGCATCGCCGGCGCGGAGGACCATCACCTGCTGCTCTACGACTACGTCGAGGATATGTCCGAGCGCAGAGGCCCCTACCGGGAGGCCCACCTGGCGCGGATCGCCTCGGAGCGGGGCGAGGGGCGAATCCTGATGGCCGGAGCGCTCGGCGACCCGCCGCGCGGTGCGGCAATCGTCTTCAAGGGCCTCGACCCCGAGGCAATCGAGGAGTTCGTCCGGGGCGACCCTTACGTCGAGGCTCGGCTGGTGACTAGCTGGCGCATCCAGCCCTGGAAGCTCGTCTAGGTCCGGCGGGCAGGACGAGACCACCGGTATCCTCGCCGTAGCGATGGCCTTTCCCCAGACACGTCTGCGCCGACTGCGCGCCACGCGCACCCTGCGGGGCCTTGTACGTGAAACCCACCTCGAGTCGGCTGACTTCGTGTACCCCATGTTCGTCGCCCACGGGCTCGATCGGCGGGAGCCAATCGAAGCGATGCCGGGGGTTGACCGCCTGTCGATCGACCACGCCGTTGCCGAGGCGAAGGAGGTCGCGGAGCTCGGGATTCCTGCGGTCCTCCTGTTCGGTATCCCGGCGGCGAAGGACGAGGAGGGTTCGGGCGCTTGGGATGACGAGGGCATCGTGCAGCTCGCGACGCGCGCCATCAAGGAGGCCGTCCCGCAGACGCTGGTGATCACAGACCTGTGCCTGTGCGAATACACAAGCCACGGCCACTGCGGCGTGCTCCGCCCCGACGGATCGGTCGACAACGACCAGACGCTAGAGCTGCTCTCCAGGACAGCGGTCGCCCAGGCGCACGCCGGCGCCGACATCGTCGCACCCAGCGACATGATGGACGGCCGGGTGGGAGCGATACGGCAGGCGCTCGATGAGGAAGGGCTCAGCGACACGCCAATCCTCGCCTACTCGGCCAAGTTCGCATCCGCCTTCTACGGCCCGTTCCGTGAGGCGGCGGATTCGACCCCCGCCTTCGGGGACCGGCGCGGTTACCAGATGGACCCCGCGAACGGCAACGAGGCGGAGCGCGAGGCCAGGCTCGACGTCGAGGAGGGTGCCGACATCGTCATGGTCAAGCCGGCGCTGCCCTACCTGGACGTGATCCGGCGGATCAAGGATCAGACGGGCATGCCGCTCGCGGCCTACAACGTCTCTGGCGAATACGCGATGGTCAAGGCCGCGGCGGCGGCCGGATACCTCGACGAGCGAGCGACGGTGCTGGAGACGCTCACGAGCATCCGCCGCGCCGGCGCTGACATCGTGATCACCTATCACGCCAAGGATGCCGCCAGGTGGCTGCAGTGAGGGGCCCCAGCGCGTGACTTCGCTCTCAAGCCAACACGGGCCCAAGCTCCGCAGTCGCAAGCATGGCGCCGCGGTCCCGCTCGACGAACGGGACAAGCGGCTGCTGAACCTCATGCAGGGACGGTTCCCGATCGCGCCGCGGCCCTATGCGCACGTGGCGGCGGAAGCGGGGACCTCCGAGCAACAGGCCATCGAGCGCGTCCGGCAGCTGATCGACGAGCGCATCATCCGCCAGGTAACGCCGATCTTCGACACTCGTGCCCTGGGGTACTCCTCGATGCTGGTGGCGGCCAAGGTCGATCCCGAGAACCCGTGGCGGGCCGCGAACGTGATCAACGACCATCCCGGCGTGTCGCACAACTACCTGCGCAACCACGAGTTCAACATCTGGTTCACGATCGCCACCGAACCCGACTCCCCGCTGGGGCTGGAGGGCACGCTGGAGGTGCTAAGCCGCGAGGCGGGCGCCGAATCCATCCGCCAGCTCCCGACTCTCAAGCTGTTCAAGATCAGGATGGATCTCGAGATGGAGGGCGACACGGACGCGCTGGCTCGAGCCGCCGAAGCCGCCGCGCCCGCCGAGACCGAGCCCCAGCCCTACGACGAGCGGGACGTCGCCGCGATCCGCGCGCTCCAGGGCGACTTGCCGGTGGTCGAGGAGCCATACGCGCCGGCGGCCGCGAAGCTCGGGGTGCCCCAGGATGAGCTCCTGGCCCACCTTGCGCAGATGCAGGAGCGCAGGCTCCTCCGGCGCGTGGCCGCGATCCTGTTTCACCGCCGCGCCGGCTTCAGCGCCAACGGCATGGGAGTGTGGAAGGTGCCCGAGGAGCGGATCACGGAGCTGGGGCCGCGAATGGCTGCCTTCCGGGGCATCTCGCATTGCTACCAGCGGCCGACCTACCAGGACTGGCCGTACTCCATCTTCACCATGGCCCACGGCCGCTCGAAGGAAGAGTGCGACGCGATCCTCGACTCGATCGCCGAGCACAGCGGCATCACCGACCGCGCGACGCTCTATTCGTCGACGGAGTTCAAGAAGATCAGGCTGCTCTACTTCACCGAGGAGTACCGGGACTGGGAACGCAAGCACGCGGGCGTCTGAGGCCTACGACCCGCTCAGCCGAGCTGTATCGCCGCGCCCGCGAGCTGCTCCCCGGCGGCGTCAATTCTCCCGTGCGCGCGATGCGCGCGATCGGCCGCGATCCGGTCTTCATCGAAGACGGCGCCGGAGCCCGGATGATGGACGTCGACGGCAACGAATACATCGATTGGGTCTGCTCCTGGGGGCCGCTCATCCTGGGGCACGCTCACCCGGCCATCGTCGACGCGGTCGCCGAGGCGGTGTCGAGCGGCACCAGCTTTGGCGCCCCGACGGAGCGCGAGGTGCAGCTCGCTGCCGAGATCGTCGAGCGGATCCCTTCCGTGCAGATGGTCCGGATGACCTCGTCCGGGACCGAGGCGACGATGAGCGCGCTGCGGGTGGCGCGGGCCGCGACCGGACGAGAGAAGGTGCTCAAGTTCTCGGGCGCGTATCACGGTCATGTCGACGGCCTGCTGGCGGAGGCCGGCTCCGGCCTGGCTACGCAAGGTATCCCTGCAAGCCCCGGCGTCCCAGAAGCGGCGACCCGGTCCACTGTCGTTGCTCCGTGGAACGACCCGGACGCGGTGGTGGAGGCCACCGAGCGGCACGAGTTGGCGGCGATCCTGGCTGAGCCGGTCCCGGCCAACATGGGCCTCGTGCCCCCGGAGCCGGGATTCCTCGAACTGCTGCGCCGGCGAGCGGACGAGACGGGCGCGCTTCTGATCTTCGACGAGGTCATAACCGGGTTCCGGGTCGGGCGCGGCGGCGTGCAGGAGCTCTCGGGCGTCGTTCCCGACTTGACCATCATGGGCAAGGTGCTGGGCGGAGGGCTACCGGCAGCTGCGTTTGGCGGCCCTCCGGCCCTGATGGAGCTGGTCGCGCCCGCCGGCGACGTCTACCAGGCGGGGACGCTGTCGGGCAATCCGCTCGCGGTGGCCGCCGGACTCCAGACGCTACGCCTGCTCGACGGCCGCGCGTACCGCAAGCTCGAGCGGACGACCGACGCGCTCGCGCGGGGTCTGCGCGAAGCGGCGGCGGACGTGGGATGCGAGGTCCGGGTGCAGTCGCTTACAGGTCTGCTGACCGTGTTCTTCTCGGACGCCCCGGTGGGCGACTACTCGGCCGCGCGCGCCAGCGACCTGGAGGCGTTCGCCGCGTTCGCGCGCGCGCTCCTGGACCGGGGCGTGTACCCGCCGCCTTCGCAGTTCGAGGCTTGGTTCCCGTCGCTGGCCCACACGCACGAGGACGTGGAGCAGACGATTCGCGCCGCTCGGGAGGCGTTCGCGGAAGTAGCGGCCCGATGAGGTCCGCGCAAAGAGGCGTCGAGGCGCTGCTGGTCGCGCTCAAAGCTCACGGGGGGATCGTCGCTTCGCTGCTCGACCAGAATGCACCCTCCGGGCTTGACGACCGTCCAGGTCCGGCGCAAATCGCCGCCACAGGACCTCGGGCGGCCGCAGCGCCCGACGAGTACGAGCTGCTGCTCGAAATGATCCTCGAGGGCTCGCACCTTCATTACGGACCTCAGCGGGCGGTGCGCACGGCCGATCCTGACCTCGCGCTGCTGATCGGCGATCAGCTGTACGCGCTGGGCCTGGCACGCCTGGCCGCCCTGGCCGACCTGGCGGCTGTCCTGGAACTTGCCGACGTGATCTCGCTCGTGGCGGAGGCCCATGCTGCGTCTGATCCGGCCCTTGCCGCGGCGGTATGGGAGTCCGGTGCGGTGGCGATCGGGTGGGGCGCCGACGAGCGCCACTCGGCGGCAAAGGAGCTCGCTCGCACCGCAGACCCACAGGCGGCGAGCGCGCTGCACGAGGCGGCGACTGCCGCCAGTTCGTGACGCCAGTTGCGTTGTTGACGATACGCTCCCGGGCGCGTTCAATTCAGCCAAACCGAGGCGCACGTGGCAGATCGACACCTCCAGAGGAAGTCCAAGTACACCACTGATCGCAATATCCCCGGAGCATTCGAGGGGGAGACCGTCACGCGCAGACGGTTTATGAACCTGGTCACGAATGGTGCGGGTGCAGTCGCGACTGCGGCGTTCACTCTGCCGGCTCTGGGCTTTGCACTCGCACCCGTCTTCAAGAGCGAGGGGTGGAGCTGGCAGGCGATCGGACCGCCCTCGGATTTCAATGAGACCGACTACGTGACGAGGGTCGTCACGGTCCAGGAGGGCTCCGGCGAATCCGGCAACACCCTCCTGTACGTACGGAAGCGCAACCCGGCGATCGACACCGAGCCCGAGGACCAGTACAACGGCATTCTCGCCATCTCTTCGCGCTGCATGCACGTGGGCTGTCCCGTGCGCTGGACACCCGCCGCCCAGCGCTTCATCTGCCCGTGCCACGGCGGTGTCTACAACATCCGCGGGGAGGTGACCGGAGGGCCGCCCGTGCGCCCGCTCGATCGGTTCTACACCCGCATCAACGGCTCGACCGGACTGGTCGAGGTCGGCCCACGCTACTCCGTCAACGATGAGTTGCGGCGCTTCTCGCCGCGACTGCCCGGTGAACCGCTCGACGGCATCGGCCAGTACGTCTACCCCCGTCAGCTCGCCGGGCCGAATAAGCCGTAGCCACCATGCCCCGCCTCCCTGCCCCCCCACTCCCGAAGGTCTTCCTTCCCAAGCCGAAGCGCCCTGGGGACGAGCGAAACGGCCCGATCTCTCCCGGCGAGGCAGTTCAGGAAGCGGGGATCACGGTCGTGGACTGGATCGACGAGCGCACCTCGCTCTCCGGCGTCGTTCGCTGGACGCTGTTCCGCAAGGTGCCACGGGGGATCAACTGGTTCTACACGCTCGGCTCGGCCACCCTGTTCGCGTTCCTCAACCAGGCCGTCACGGGCGTGTTCCTGGCCATGTACTACCGCCCGGACGCGAGCGGTGGTGCCTACGAGTCGATTCGCAACATCAACGACAACGTGTTCCTCGGTCAGTTGGTCCACGGCATGCACAAGTGGGGCGCGTCGGTGATGATCATCCTGATCTTCCTGCACATGGCGCGCGTGTTCTTCTACGGCGCCTACAAGTATCCCCGCGAGCTGACCTGGGTGATCGGCGTAGTGCTGCTGATCCTCACGCTGGCCATGGGCTTCACCGGATATCTGCTGCCGTTCGACCAGCGCTCCTACTGGGCCTCGATCGTCGGGGCGCGATCGTGGCCCTGATAACCGCGCACCTCTATCTGGTCACGAAGCTCGGGATCACGGCCCCGCCCTACCTCAAGGTCGAGGAGGAGCCGGAGCTACAGCCACAGGCCGAGGTGTGAAGCGGTGAATCAGGCCGAGAAGGAGCTCTACCTCCGCGAGTACTCGATCCTGAAAAACCAGGGCAAGCCGTTCTTCCCATACGCCCTGGCGAAGGACTCGGTCATGGCCGCGATCGTGCTGGGCGTGATCATTTTTTTGTCGCTGATGTTCGGGGCGGAGCTGTCGCCGAAGGCGAATCCGACGACCACCACCTTCGTACCGCGCCCCGACTGGTACTTCTTCTTCCTGTTCGAGTTGCTGCGCGTTATGCGCAACGTGCCGAAGTTCACGGCGATGGCGACCGTGGGTGTCCCGACGATCGCCATGATCTTCTTGTTCCTGCTGCCGTTCTACGACCGCAGCCCCGAGCGACGGATTACACACCGCCCGGTCGCGCTCGCAGCCGGCCTGTTCACGATTGCGGCGATGGCCTACCTGACCTACACCGGGGCCAACACCGGCTCGCCGAACACGGTCGACATGAAGCCGCCCGCGAACTTGAGCGCGGCCCAGAAGGACACCTTTACCCAGGGCGAGCTCATCGTCGGGCAGACCGGCTGTCTGGCCTGCCACACCCTCGGTGGCAACGGAAACGATGGGCCAGGCCCGAACCTCACCCACGTCGCCAGCAAGGTGCCGCAGCAGCAGCTCGCCGCCACCCTGATCAATCCCACGCCGCCGATGCCGTCCTTCGCCGGGCTGCCGAAGGACAAGTTCAACACCCTGGTCTCCTTCCTCTCAGACCTGCAGTAATCGCGCCCCGCGATGACCGGGACGCTCGAGGAGACCCAGGTGCGGGCGATGTTCGATCGCATCGCTGGGCTGTACGACCGGATGAACACGGTGATGACCGTCGGCCTGCATCATCAGTGGCGGCGCCGAGCCGCCGACCTGGCCGCGCTCGGCCCTGGCAACCGGGCGCTTGACGTGGCCACGGGCACTGGCGATCTGGCGATCGCCTTGGCCGAGCGGGTCGGGGGCGATGGCGAGGTGGTGGCCGTTGATTTCTCTGAGCGGATGCTGGAGCTGGCGCGGGCGAAAGCGAACGGCCTGCCGATCCGGCTCCAAATCGCCAACGCGTTGGCGCTTCCGTTCGGCGACGATGAATTCGACGCCGCGACGGTCGGCTTCGGGGCGCGGAACTTCTCTGACCTCGACCGCGGCCTTCGCGAGATGGTCCGCGTCGTCCGTCCGGGCGGCCGCGTCGTGGTGCTCGAGATCACCACGCCGCACCGGGCGCCTCTGTCGACGTTCTTTGGGCTGTGGTTCGACCGCGCCGTCCCGGCCCTGGGCCGCGCAGCCGGAGACCCGGAGGCCTATAGCTACCTGCCGAGCTCGGTCAGGCGCTTCCCACCAGCCCAGGAGCTGGCTGCCGTCATGTGGCGCTCCGGCCTCGCCGACATTCGCTATCTGCTGACGGCCGGCGGCATCATCGCCTTACATGTTGGGGTGAGGAGGTGAGTGCGCTCGAGACGGTGCTGGAGGCGGGCGGACCGGCCGTGGAGAGGCTGATGGACCGCGTCGAGCGGCGGATGGAGGCTGTCACCGCCGGTTACGGGGCGGCGCTGGCGCGGTACTCGCGCGAGACGATCCATGCCGGGGGCAAGCGGCTGCGGCCCCTGCTGGTTTGTCTGAGCGCGGGCGTCCCACCGCCGGAGAGCGATGGCCTCGTTCAGGCCGCCGTCGCGGTGGAGCTGGTCCACGCCGCGACGCTCGTGCACGATGATGTGCTCGACGGCTCGGCGCTGCGCCGGGGGCGACCGACGGTCGTGGCTTCCGGTGGCCGCAAGATGGCAACTGCCACGGGCGATCTGCTCTTTGCCCGGGCGTTCGCCGAGCTAGCCAGAGGGCGCTCGCCGGCTTCGGTCACGGTCCTTTCCAGGGCAAGCTCGGAACTGGCGCTTGGAGAATTAATGCAGCGCGCCGACGCCTTCGACGGCGCGATCCAGGTCGAGCGCTACCTGCAGCGTTGCCGCTTGAAGACGGCGGTCCTGTTCCGCGCCGCGTGCGAGCTGGGGGCCTTGGCGGGCGGCATCCCCTCGACCTCGCTCGCTCCGTTCGGGGAGCAGATTGGTCTGGCGTTCCAGATCCTGGACGATGTCCTTGACGTCAGCGGCCCGCCCGAGAGGACCGGCAAGCCGCGCGGCGCGGACCTCCTCGACGGCACCATCACCCTGCCGCTGATCGAGGCTCGCAACAGAGACCCCGAGTTGGCCGCGCTCGAGGTGGGGTTGGTGCGCAGCGAGCGAGACGCGGGCACGGTCTGCGACCGGATCGCAGCGACCGGCGCGCTCGACGCGGTGAAGGAGCGTGCGCTGGCGCTGGTCGCGGACGCCAAGTCCAGCCTGCCGGCGCTGCCGGAGCGACAGCGGGCGGCACTCGAGCTGGTCGCGAACGGGGTCGTCGAGCGCTACGCGTAGGGCCACGCTCTACCACCCGCCCCCGCGTCTAGAAGTCCTCCGGCAAGATCAAGTCGTGCGCGAGGGCTACCGCGAACCGTTCGATCTCGTGCGCCATGTTCGCGGTCGTCAGCCTGCGTAGGTCACGGAGGATCGCGGACACGCCGTCATCGAGTCGATCCTCGAGCCCCACTACCTGCTCTTGAAGGTATGCGCCGTGGCAGGTCCAATAGCAGTTCGGACAGTGCAGGGTCAACTCGACCCGCTCGTCCGAGACCTCGCCCCATTCGATCGGTTGAACCAGTTCCGAGTCGCACGAGGGACAGACGTGCAGGCCGTCGGAGGATGACGCGACGCTGTCGTCGAAGCGGACCACCTCGATCGATCTTCCACTCGGAAGGACGATCCGTCGGGTGGAGTGAGAGGGTGGGTGGTGATCCTTGTTCGTCGGTGCCTCTGCGATGGTGCTGTTATCGGCGTTAGGCCCGCCGTACTTGAATGCGGCTGACACTGGGGGCTGGGCGCGGTAGCCCACGCAAGCCCTCGCTCGACCGCTACTCTTGGAGGTCCCGAAGGGAGGCTTGTTCAGGAATGTTCTTCAGGAGCCCATACGCGGACGCGCTCATTGTCGTCTTGGTCTTGTTGCTGTTCTTCGGGCCAAAGCGCCTTCCTGCCCTCGGGAAGTCACTCGGCCAGGGAATGCGCGAGTTCAAAGATTCGATCACCGGAAAGTCGAAGGACTCGGACGGAGCCGAGCACCCCGAGCTCGAGGCGGCGACGCCCCCGCCGGCGGCCGCCGTTCCTCAGCAGCCGGCGCCCGCGGCCACGCAGCCATCGCCTGCGGCGACCCCGCCTGAGCAGCCGGTAGCTTCGCCTGCTCAGCCGGCGCCGAGCGCTCCCCAGCCCCCACAGCAGGCCCCCCAGGCCGCTCCCCAGCCCCCAGAGCCGGGCACCCAGCCAGCCCAGCCGGTGCCGAGCGCACCCCAGCCTCCGCCCGCCGCGAGCGAGCCCGCTCAGCCGGCGACGGTCTCAGCCCCGAGCGAGCAGCCCTCGGATCAGGAATCAGGCTCCCGCGCGTAGTGCGGGACGGCGATGGGCAGGGTCCTCAAGCCCATCGGACACGACGAGCGCCTGAGCATCGTCGATCACCTCGACGAGCTGCGTTCGCGATTGATCGTGTCCGTGGCCGCGCTCCTAGTCGCGTTCGGGTTGTGCCTCTGGCAGCAACACCGGCTTCTGGACGTGCTCAACAGGCCCCTGCCGCCGTCTGCCACCAACTCCAAGGCCAACCATCTCAATGGCCTGACGGGCGATGCGCTTAGGGAGTCGCGTTACCTGACGGCGGCGGCGGACAACCTTCGCAACCTGGCCTCCTCCCAGAGTCTGTCCGCACAGGACCGGGCGCAGTTCGGGGCGGCCGCCGCCAATTTGTCAAGGGCGGCCACTTCGCTGCCGCAGACGGATCCTCAGCGTCTGCCGGTCACGATCGGGGTGGGCGAGCCTTTTACGACGACCCTGACTGTGGCCGCGTACTTCGCCCTGGTCTTAGCGCTCCCATTACTCATCTACCAGGGGTACGCCTTCGTTGTGCCCGCGCTGACTCAGCGTGAGAGACGGGTTGCGTTCCCGCTGATGAGCCTTGCCCCGATCCTGTTCATCGCCGGAGTGGCATTTGCCTACTTCGTCGTCCTGGGTCCAGCCGTCCGCTTCTTACAGAACTACAACAGCCAGAACTTCGACATCCTGGTCGGCGCCAAACAGCTGTACACGTTCGAGATCCTCGCGATGTTGGGGCTCGGGCTCGCGTTCCAGCTGCCGATCGGACTTCTGGGACTCGAGTGGGTGGGGGCGATAAACGCCCGCACGCTCACCAAGCACTGGCGCTACGCTGTGGTCATCATCGCGGTTCTTGCTGCCGCGCTGCCGGGCGCAGATCCAGTCACGACCGGCCTCGAGATGGTTCCGTTGCTGTTCCTTTATGTGCTCAGTGTTGGGTTACTCACGCTCGCCGACAAACGGCGCGCGGCGCGAGCCGCATCCGAGCTAGGGTCCATGGATGAGGGGCTGGACCCGACCGGTTAGTCATGCTGTTCGATCTTCGTAGCCGCGGTCGTCGCCGCACCGTCCAAGGCGTCTACTTGGCGCTGGCAATCATCCTGGGTGGAGGGTTAGTGCTCTTCGGCGTGGGAACCGGCAGTGGGGTCGGCGGGCTTCTGGACGCGTTCACCAACAGCGGCTCGGGTAGCAACAAGCCGGCCATCAGCCAGGCGGAGAAGTCGGCGGTCCGGCAGACCCAGCTCCAGCCCAACAACCCCGCCGCCTGGGCGGCACTCGTGCAGGCCCGCTACTCGGCCGCCAACCAGTACGCGAATCCGAGAACTGGCGCATATTCGAGCGCTGGCATCACCGAGTTGAATGGCACCGGCCAGGCCTGGCAGCGTTACCTGCAGCTGACCAAGGAACCCGACTGGACCCTTGCGCAGCTGGTCGCACGGGCCTACGCCACGCTCCATGACTACAAGAATGAGACGGCGGCCTGGCAGATCGTCACCCGGGCCAATCCGAACGTCGCCACGTACTTTGAGAATCTCGCGCTGTCGGCCTGGGCGGCGAAGCAGAACGAGCTCGGCGATCTGGCGTCAGCCAAGGCGCTCAGCCTGACGCCAAAGGCGCAACAGGCACAGATGAAGCAGACGCTCCAGCAGCTCAAGTCGCAGGCGGGGTCCCTGTCCGCGAGCACCCCCAGCGGCGGGTAACATCGGCGCACAGGCACGGGCCGTGCTGGGCCACGGTCCCGCGTCGAGAAGGGCCGTTAGCTCAACTGGTAGAGCAGGGGACTCTTAATCCCAAGGTTGGAGGTTCGAGTCCTCCACGGCCCACCTGCAAGACCCCGCTGGGCCGTCGCAGAGATCGGGTTCATCGCCACGGGCGGCGCTCGGCGCGGCCGCGAGCAGCGGTCTACTACGGCGTATAGTAGGATCCTCCATGACGGTTTGCCCACAGACACTCCTGAGGAGGGTCGACATGCACAGCTACGAAATACGTTTCCCGGGTTTCGACGCCCGCTCCAATCGCGGCTTGATCCGATGGGAGCTGTTCTTGCATCGTGACGTCAGAGACGTGCTGCTGACGACGCGTGAGGACACGCTTCAGGTGGTGTTCCGCGGGGAGCCTGACACGACAGGCTGGTCCCATACGCTGGTTGAGGCCGGCTTTCCTGCGCCATACTTCGAGAGCCCGGCTGGCGGTGCTGTCGTCGTCGATGGCCCTCGAGCCGCCGCCTAAAGCGCGAGCCGCTTCCTTTCGGATTCGTCAGCGCGTCGCTGCGGCCGGCGTGGGCTGGCCGCTTGCCTCTTTTGGCGGCCCGTCCGGTCGCGGTGGCTGTCCCGCGCCCCGCAGCGGAATCTCCTTGATCGCGATAACCGCGAGCAGCGCCAGCAAGGCGATCGGCGCGGTCACGAGGAACACAATGTGCACGCCCCCGATCACGTCGGCCCGTCCGGCAGCTTTGACAGCGATCGTTCCGGTCCCCGCGGTCCCGACGCGGGCGGCGAAGATCGCTCCCAGGATGGCCGCGCCGGCCGCTCCTCCGAGTGCACGGAAGAAGCTGGTGACGGCCATCGCGACACCGAGCTCGCGGCGGTCGACGCCGTTCTGGACGGCGATGATCAGCACCTGTCCGACCATCCCGAACCCGAGCCCGAACAGCGCGAGCGCCACGCCGGTGGTGACCTGAGACGGGTGCTCCACGACCAATGCCAGTCCCACCATCGCGGCGGCGATCATGGTCAGGCCGGCGAGCGGGAAGGGCTTGTAGCGGCCTGTCCGCTCGATTATCCGTCCCGACAGGTTCGTCGAGAGCGTGATCCCAACCAGCATCGGGATCAGTAACAGCCCGGCCTGGGTCGGTGTCGCGCCCGTCGTCGTCTGTAGGAACACCGGCACGAATACGGTGACCGAGAACATCGTCGCGGTAACCAGGAACAGTGCGGTGCTCGACAGAGCAACCACCGGGCTGCGCAGCAGGCTGAGGGGCACGATCGGGTCTTCGGCCCGGCGCGTGCGCACGACGAGCGCGAGCGCGCTGATCGCCAGGACGCCGAGCAGGACGAGGATCTCGGGCGAGGCCCACCGGTATCGCTGCCCGCCCCAGACGCAGACCAGCATCAGCGCAGCCGTGGCGGTCGCCAGCAGCGCGGCACCCACCACGTCTAGCGCTGCCTTTGGGGACTGGCTGGACGCAGCGGGAAGGCGCAGCCGCAGCCCGGCGAGCGCCAGCAGGCCGACCGGCAGGTTGACGTAGAACACCCACCGCCAGCTGGCGTGCTGCACGAGCAGCCCGCCGAGCAGCGGCCCGATCGCGGCTGCGGCGCCGAACGTGGCGGCGATGTACCCCTGGTAGCGGCCGCGCTGGCGTGGCGAGACGAGGTCGCCGACGGCGGCGTAGGCCAGGGTCATCAAGCCGCCCGCGGCGGCGCCCTGGACAGCCCTCGAGACGATCAGCATCGGCAGGCTCTGGGCGATGCCGCACAGCGCGGAGGCGGCAAGGAAGATCGCCAGCGAGGCTTCGAGCAACCGCTTGCGGCCGTGCCGGTCCGCGAGCTTGCCCCATAGCGGCGTGGCGGCCGCCGCGCTGACGACATACGCCGTCACCACCCAGGAGACGTCCGCCAGGCGCCCCAGATCGGTGGCGATCGTGGGCAGCGCCGTAGCCAGGATGGTCTGATCGAGCACTGCCGGGAGCATCGCGAGCACGATCGCGGCAAACCCGACTCGGAGCGCCCTGCTGTCTCCGCGATCGGCGACACTTGCATCGGTCGATGGAATTCGCATACTTGGGCCTCCGAAAAGCTTGGGTTGGCTTAAAACTTAGTGTTACCCTATCATTGGTGCGGCTATGAGTCAAGAGCTGGGTCTGCGGGAGCGCAAGAAGCAACGGACCAGGGAGCTGATCGAGGCAACCGCCCGGCAGCTGTTCATCGAGCGCGGGTTCGAGGCGGTGCCGGTCGCCGAGATCGCGCGCGCCGCCGAGGTATCCGAGGCGACGGTGTTCAACTACTTCCCGACCAAAGAAGACCT
>VAWT01000265.1 GCA_005883415.1 Actinomycetota bacterium
GTGAGCCAGGCGCTCGGCTACTTCTACCTCGCCGGGCTGAACACCTTCGCGCTGCTCTACGTCCGCGGTCACTACAACGTCAGCCAGCTGACTGCCGAGCTGGCGCTGCTGGGGCTGGTCGTCGGCGCCGTGCTCGGCACCATCGCCGGCGGTCGCATCACCGACGCCCTGCTCCGCCGGGGCTTTCTCGAGTCCCGTATCTGGATACCGGCGATCTGCTACGTCGTCGCGTCGGTGCTGCTCATCCCCGGAATCCTGGGGTCCAGCCTGACGCCCGCGCTGTGGTTCGACATCGCCGGTGCGACCCTGCTGTCGGCGGCGAACCCCCCGCTCGACGCCGCGAGGCTGGACGTCGTGCCCGCGGGCCTTTGGGGACGGGCTCAGAGCACCCGCTCGTTCATGAGCTCCATCGCCCAGGCCCTGGCGCCGGTCACGTTCGGAGCGCTGTCGAGCCTGATCGCCGGAATAGTGCCCGCCCAGGCTCCCATCGGAACCCATCCGGGCCCACTCTCCTCGAACGCCTCGACGGGGCTGGAGATCACCTTCCTGATACTCCTCGCCTCGCTCGCCGCGGCGGGCGTGTTTCTGGCCGCCGCTCGCCACAGTTACCCGCGCGACGTGGCCACCGCCGGCGCGTCACAGCAGGGTCCCGATCCCGCGCCCAGGCCGTCCTAGTGTTTTGCCTTGGCCGCAGGGGTTTGCTGCTAGCGTTAGAGAGGTGCTGAGACCGGGAAGCAGATAACGATGGCGCAAGGTGGCACATCGGCATCATTGGTCCTGATCGCGATCGGGGCGATCCTACGCTGGGCCGTGACGGCCCAGGTCAGCGGGCTCTCGCTCCCGACGGTCGGGCTGGTGCTGATCATCGTCGGGATCTTGGGTTTCGTCGTGTCGCTGCTCGAGTTGTTCATGTGGGCGCCGAGACGCGAGCGCCGGGAACCCTCCCGGCACCCCCAGGATTACGACGCGACCCATAGGCTGAGCTGACCGCTCAGCGTGGGGCGGCGTTCTGGTTGCCGTCCTGGGAGGCCGCGGCGGTCTCGAAGGTGGCCGTCGCCTCGCCGAGCTGCCCGAACAATTCGGCGCCGCCGAAGGCATTCCACGGGTCGACGAGCAGGCATTCGGGCGTCGCTTGGGCGGCGATCGTCTGCAGCACCTCGGCCCGTTCGAAATCGGAATGGTTGGTGGCCACGATCACCACATCAGCATCCCGCACGGCCTCCGCCAGGGGCTGCGTCGGGCTGGGTGCCTGGGGATCGCACACGGCGACGTCGGCGAGCTCGCGCTCGAGCAGTCTGATCAGCTTGGGCGAGAGCGAGTCGCGCTCGTCGTCGGTGTCGCGCTTGAACGTCAGCCCGAGCACGGCTACCTTGCGCGAGTGCAGCGGGCCGACTCGCCGCTTGATCCCCTCGACCAGAAATAACGGCACGGCCTCGTTGACCCTGGAGACGGCCAGCAGCATCCCCGGTGAGTTGGAGCGCTCCTCTGAGAAGACGAAGTCTTTGCGCAGGCACGTACCGGCGGTCGTCCAGATCTTTGCCAGCTCTGCCTGGACCGGCGTGGTCCTGACGATGGGGGCGCCGAACACTTCGAACAGGCTGGCGGCGCGCTCCGTCGATGCCTCGCCCACTCCGCCGATGATGCAAGGCAGTGAGGAGATCTCCTCCAGGAAGCGACCGGCAGCAATCCGCTCCGGCGCGTGCGCCACGAACACATCGGCCTCCGGCTCCAGCCCGCGCTGCTTCTGAAGGTAACCGGCCACGAAGTCGGTGGTCCCCGGAGCGATCGTCGATCGCAATATCACCGCGTGGCCCTCCCGCAGGACCGGTAGCAGGTCGTCCAGGGCGGCTCTGACCTGGCTCAGGTCTGACTCGAGGTGAGAGAACGACGGCGTGCCGATGGTGATCACGATGTCCTGCGCCTGCGCCGCGTCCGCCGCCCGGTCGGCGAGCTGCAGCCGTCCCGCGGCGGACACCCGCTCCAAAAGCTCCTGGGTGCCGGCCTCCTGAAACGGCATCCTGCCGGCCCGAATCGAATCGAGCAGGCCCTGGTCGTGGTCGATCCCGAGAACCCGCACGCCGCGGTCGGCAAAGCACAGGGCAAGCGGCAGCCCGACCCTCCCGAGGCCAATCACCGCTATGGAACGTTCTTCAGTCACTTATGTGAAGTAAAACGACTGCAGACCGCAAAGGTCGCGTGGTAGGCGGCCGCCGACTTAGTCCCTCGAACCCCGTCCGTACAGCAGCTTCAGGAAGCGCAGCAGCAGGTCTGAGCGCAGCTTGCTGTACGGGAACATGTAGATGTCCTTCTTGAGCGCGAAGCGCGTGAAGACGATCGTCTGCGGCTGGGTGTACTTGCGGATTCCCTGTGGACCGTGCCGCACCCCGATGCCCGAGCTCTTCCACCCACCCATCGGGGCCTCGAAGGCCGAGTAGTTGGCGACGCAGTCGTTGACCACGACCGCACCGGCCTGGAGCTGCCGGGCAACGCGATCTGCCCTGTTCATGTCCTTCGTGAACACCGACGCCTGAAGCCCGTAGGGAGAGTCGTTGGCCAACCGCACCGCCTCGTCCTCGTCGCGGACCTTCATGATCGGAAGCGTGGGGCCGAACGTCTCCTCGGTCATCGCAGCCATCGAGTGATCGGCGCCCGCGATCACCGTCGGCTCGAAGAAGGAGCCCGGACCATCGACGCCGTGGCCGCCGGCGAGCACTCGGGCGCCCTTCTTGACCGCGTCCTCGACGTGGGCTTTGACGATGTCGGCCTGTGGAGGATTGATGAACGACCCGACGTCGACCGAGCCGAACCCGCCGGGAACACCTTGCCGGAGCTCCTTGGCCTTGTCCGCCACGAGCGAGACGAACTCGTCGTGGATCGGCTCCTCAACGTACACCCGCTCGACCGAGATGCACGTCTGGCCCGCGTTCTGCATCGACCAGAACACCGCAGCGTTGGCCGCTCGTTCCAGATCGGCGTCGGCCAGCACGAGCATTGGGTCCTTGCCGCCCAGCTCGAGCGCCACCGGCGTGAGCGTCTTGGCGGCGCGCTCCATGACGGTCCTGCCGACCTCAGTCGAGCCGGTGAACATGACCGCATCCACCAGGTCGATCAGGTCCCCGCCAATTGGGCCGCGTCCCACGACGACCTGGAAGACATCCTCGGGGCAGCCGCATTCACGCAGGCACTCCTCCATCAACAGCGAAGTCAGCGGGGTGACGCTCGAGGGCTTGAGCAGCACGCTGTTGCCGGCCGCCAGCGCCGGGATCACGTCGCCGATGTTGTTGGCCAGCGGGTAGTTCCAGGGCCCGATGATCCCCGCCACCCCGATCGGTTCGTAGCGCACGATCACCTTGCGCCCCAGCAGGAACGGCGACGAGGTCCTGACCTTCTCGTCGGCCAGGTACTTGGGCGCCTGCTTGGCCCAGAACCCGAACGCCGCGACCGGGATGCTCATCTCGAGCACCACGTCCTCGCGTGTCTTACCGCTCTCCGAGATCAGCGTGTCGGATAGGCGGTCCACGTTGTCCAGCAGCCACTTCTGGGCCCGCCGCAGCACCTTGCCCCGCTCCTCGAAGCCGAGCGCCTGCCAGGCAGGCTGAGCTTTCCGCGCTCGGGCCACCATCTCGGCCAGCTGCTCGGGGGTGTGGGCCTTGAGCGTCGCGATGGTCTGGCCGGTCGCCGGGTTCTCGACCTGGATCGAATCTTCCGCCTGGGTGGGTGTCGCCCCCCTCTGCCGTTCAACCGTCGTCGCCATTGCTCACGCTGCCTTTCGATAGATGGTCACGACGGCTGCGCCGCCGAGCCCGATGTTGTGCTGCAGGCCAACCTTAACGCCCGCGAGCTGGCGGTTGTCCGCTTTATCGCGAAGCGGCGCCATCCGAGGCGCTCTGCACGGCCGGGAGGACGTCGCGGATGATGCTCAAAAATCCCTGGGTCAGGAGCGCCTTCACCTGCTCTCGCGTCAGCCGACGACGCTCGAGCCATTCGACGCTCGCCGCTTCCGCAAAGCCCGAGTAGGAGCGCATCGCGGCGCGCAGCTCCGCGGGCGCCTGCGACGCCTCGTAGCTCTGGACTGCTTCGATCAGCCTGTCCGCAGCCCGCTCGCGCGCCTCGTCGAGGATGGCTTCGACCTCGGCGTCCCGTCCGAGACCGCGGCCGCCGATCGCCGCCAGCCACGTGCCACGGTTGCGCTCGAGCATCTGAAGCCAGCGCTCGACGCTTTCTGAGATCACCACCTCCAGGCCGCGGCCCGGGCTCTGGAGGGGGACCGGGTTCGAGGGCATCCGCATGAGCGATCGCACCACCTCCAGGTAGAGGTCGCGCTTCGTCCCGAAGTAGTGGTGAAGGAGTCCGCGGGCCACGCCGGCCTCGCGGGCGATGTCGGTGGTCGACACCGAGTCGTATTTGCGCTCCGAGAACAGCCGTCGCGCACAGGCCAGGATCTGCGCCCGCCGCTCGTCGTGTTCGAGCCGCTGCCACCGCGGCTCGGCGACGGCCGAGTCGGTGGCGGCGCGTCGCTCAGCTGGGGCAGAGGCCATCCTCGTGCCAACGCTAGCAAAGTTGGCAGAGTGCCAATAAGACATTGGCCGGGGCGCATGCGCCCCGGCCCCGGTCCGATCATGATCGGACCGGCGGGCCGGCACATGTGCCGGCCCGGACCGTATGACTTGCGTCATCATCCCACCGCGATGGCCCACAAGAGGCGGCTGCTGACCGCGGCGGTAGGCGGCGTAATTGGCGCCGCGGCATGGTGGCGGACACACCCTTCCCCTTGCCCGTACGCCCAGCGCTTTTGGGTCGAGGCGCCGCACCCCTTGATCACCCGAGAGAGGCTGCTTGAGATTCTGGCGCCGGACCCTGGCGAGCAACTGCTCGAGATCGGCCCCGGGACGGGGTATTACTCGCTCCCAGTCGCGGAGAAGCTGAACGGCGGCCGTCTGTTCATCGCCGATGTCCAGCAGCAGATGCTCGACCACACGATGCGCCGCGCGACGGAGGCCGGAGTGGCCAACATCGAACCCGCCCGCGCTGACGCCCAGGCGCTCCCGTATGCCAACGGCACCTTCGATGGGGCCTTTACGGTCACGACGCTGGGAGAGGTTCCCGATCCCGACCAGGCGCTGCGTGAGCTCGCCCGGGTGCTGAGGCCTTCCGGGCGGCTGGTCGTGGGCGAGCTGTTCGGCGACCCGCACATGGTGACGTTCGGGTCCTTGCGGGCCCGGGCCGAGCGGACCGGGTTTGGAATCGACCGCCGCCTCGGGGGACCGCTCGGCTACTTCGCGCTGCTGCGTCCGGTCCGCTGACGAGCGAGCCCATGGTCGCGCTTTGGCGCGCAGGGGTCTCCTAACCCGTCATCCCACCGAACTGCCCGCCCGTGACGTGGAGAACTTGGCCGTGGACGTAGTTCGACCACGGCGAGCAGAGGAAGAACACTCCGCCTGCCGCCTCCTCAGTAGTGCCGGGACGGCCTAGGGGAATCAGTACCGTGGCCATCTGCCGCAGCTGCTCGGGGATCCCGAGCCGCACCTGCTCGCCGCCGATCTGCGCCACGTTCTCCTCGTCTTTGGCAGCCGTCAACCGCGTCTCTATGTAGCCGAACGCAACAGCGTTGACGTTGACCTTGAACTGGCCCCACTCCTTCGCAAGCGTCTTCGTCAACCCGACCACCGCTGACTTGCCCGAGGAGTAGTTGGCCTGGCCGGCGTTGCCCATCGTGCCCGAGATCGACGTAACGTTGACGATCTTGCGGAACACTTCCCGGCCTTCCTCGCGCTCCTTCTTCGCCGGCTCCCGCATGTGCGGTGCGACGGCACGGCACATCCGGAACGGGACCACCACGTGGATGTCGAGCATCTTCTGGAACCAGTCGTCCGACATCCGGTGGATCGCAGCGTCCAGCGTATAGCCGGCGTTGTTGACCAGGATGTCGATTTGCCCCCAATCGCCGATCACCTTCTCGACCAGCTGGTCGGGTACGCCCGGTTGCGTCAGATCGCCCGCGAAGACCAGGGTGTCGCCATCGATCTCGTTCGAAGCCTGCTCGGCGACGTCGCCGTCGAGATCGTTGATCAGGACCCTCGCGCCCTGCTCGGCCAGGATCTCAGCCGTTGCGCGACCGATGCCGCGCGCCGAGCCGGTGACGATCGCGACCTTGCCGCCGAGAACAGTCATCTGGGTGCCTTTCCGCTCATCAATCTGCTTTCGGTCGATTTCGGACGGCGGGATGATGCCAGCGCGCCCCTCGCCTCCGCCGACCGCCTACTGCTGGCCCCCTGCCAACAAGAGGTGTGGGAGGTTAGTGTCGCGTGGCGCCAATCTTTTTCCCGCGGAGGCTGATATGTCCGACGGCCGCCTGAACAAGTCCCGCCTGGGCCGAGGCACCCGTCTCGGTGGCATGGCCGCCGGCGCCGCGGCCCGACAGCTGGGAACGCGGATCGCCAATAGACGCCGCACGCCGGACGAGGCCCAGGACGCCCTGGGGCGTCAGGCCCTCGAGATGGCCGATCGCATCGTCAAGGTGCTTGGGGGAATGAAGGGAGCGGCGATGAAGGTCGGGCAGACGCTGTCGGTGCTCGATCCCGGGGTGGTGCCGGGTCCTTACAGGGAGGAGTTTCAGGCCAAGCTGGCTCAGCTGCAGACGATGGCCCCAAGTGTGTCGTTCAAGGACATGCGCAAGGTGGTCGAGCAGGATCTCGGCGAAGGCCTCGGCGCCGCGTTCGCCGAGTTCGACGAAGAGGCGATCGCCGCCGCATCGATCGGCCAGGTGTTCCGCGCCAGGCTTCACGACGGACGCGCGGTGGCCGTCAAGGTGCAGTACCCCGGCATCAAAGATGTCGTCCGCGCCGACCTGAAGAACCTGGGGCTGGTGCTTAGGGTCGCCGCCCGCTTCGCGCCCGGCCTCGACACCAAAGAGATCGCCCAGGAGATAACCGAGCGCGTCACCGAGGAGCTCGACTACGAGCTCGAGGCCTCGAATCACCGCGCGTTGGCGCGCGAGTACAGGGGCCATCCATTCATCGTCGTGCCCCCGGTGATCACCGAGCTGTGCAGGGAGCGGGTGATCGTCACCGAGTACGTCGAGGGCCGCAGGTTTGTTGACATACGCGGCGAACCGGACGCCGAGCGGTCGCGCTGGGGCGAAATCCTGTTTCGCTTCTACGTCAACGGCCCGTACCGCCATCTGCTCCTAAACGGAGACCCCCACCCGGGCAACTCGCTGTTCATGGCCGACGGACGTGTGGCGTTCATCGACTTCGGCTTCTTCAAGCGCCAGACGCGCGAGGACGTGCAGGATCAGCTCGAGATTCTCAAGGCCTGCTACGCCGACGACGCCGAGCGGCTGTTCGAGCTGACGGTGGAGCAGGGCATCATCGCCAAGCACCGACGCGACCTGGTCGGGCCGTTGATGGAGAAGTACCGCGCCGCCTCCTGGTGGTTCCTCGAGGACCGGGACGTGACGCTTTCCGTCAAGGACGCGACAAAGCTCATGCTCGAACACGGCGACATGCGCAGGGCGGGCTTCGGGGAGATGCGCCTGCCGGCCAACCAGATCGTCACGCTCCGGGCGTTCGGCCTGGTGTTCGGGATCCTGGGACAGCTTCGGGCGACCAACAACTGGTACCGGATCGGGCGGGAGGTGATCTTCGGCGAGGAGCCGGTCACCGAGCTTGGCCGGATCGAGGCCGAGCACCTCGAAGGAGGTGTGGTGAGGGCACCGCGGGCCGCCCGGGGGCGAGCCGCCAGATAGAGTGCCGCGTCCGTTAGATGAACGCCAAAGACTGGATCGCCGCGTACGCCGAGAAGCTCGGGACCGCCCCGCCGACGCCGGCCGAGTTCAGCGTCCTGCTCGACCTGGCTGCGGAGGCCGCGCATGCGTCCGAGCGCGTCGCCGCGCCGGTCGCATGCTGGGTCGCCGCGCGGGCCGGCTCCTCGCCCGAGGAGGCGCTCGAGGCCGCGCGGAGCATTAAGGGAGATGGCTGACCGCGAGTACGACATCGTCGTGCTCGGGGCCACCGGCTTCACCGGCGCACTGACGGCCGACTACCTGGCTCGGCACGCGCCGGATTCCACGAGGTGGGCGCTGGCGGGTCGCAACCGGGGCAAGCTCGAGGAGGTGCGCCAGCGGCTGGGAGAGGGCCAGGATGAGCGGCCGCTCGTCGAGGCCGACGTAGGCGATCCCGACTCGCTGCGCGCCCTGGCCGAGTCGACCAAGGTGCTGATCACGACCGTCGGCCCCTACATCAACTACGGCGAGCCGGTAGTCGCCGCGTGCGCCGCGGCCGGCACCGATTACGTCGATCTGACGGGAGAACCCGAGTTCGTCGACCTGATGTGGCTGCGCTACCACGAGCAGGCCGAGAGCACAGGTGCTCGGCTGGTGCACTCGTGCGGGTTTGACTCGATCCCGTACGACCTCGGAGCGCTGTTCACCGTCAACCAGCTGCCGGAGGGAATTCCGATCACGCTGACCGAGATGATCCGCGTTAGCGCGTCTTTCTCCGGTGGCACCTACCACTCGGCAGTTCACATCATGGGCAGGCTGCGTCACAGCGTGCGGGTGGCGCGTGAGCGGCGCGAGCGTGAGGAGCGGCCTAGCAACCGCCGTGTGCGCGGAACCACGGCGCTACCGCACCGGGACGCGGAGACCGGCTGGTGGGTCGTCCCATATCCCACGATTGATCCCCAGACGATCCTGCGGTCGGCCCGCGCGCTCGACCGCTACGGACCCGAGTTCAGGCTGGCGGTGTACCTGGCTGCCAAGCGGTTGCCGGCGCTGGCGGGGCTGGGGGCGGGCGCTGCGACGCTGGTCGCCTTGGCGCAACTGCCGCCGACGCGGAATCTGCTGCTCAAGCTCAAGGATCCGGGGACGGGTCCGGCGCCTGAGCAGCGCGAGCGGAGCTGGTTCAAGCTCCGTTGCGTTGGCGAGGCAGATGGCACCCGGGTCATCACGCAGGTCTCCGGCGGAGATCCCGGTTACGGAGAGACGTCGAAGATGCTGGCCGAGTCTGCCCTGTGCCTGGCCCATGATGATCTGCCGCAGAGGGCAGGACAGCTAACGCCGGCGGTGGCTATGGGCCAGACGCTGGTCGACCGCCTACAGAAAGCCGGGATCGACTTCAGCGTGGTCGAGAAGAGATGACCGTCGACCCCAAGCAGGCGATCGCCGCGATCAACTCCTACTTCGGAAGCCATCCCGGCTTTCGCGCGCTGCACGCCAAGGGCACGCTGCTGAAGGGAACCTTCACCGCCGGGAGCGAGGCAGCCTCGCTAACGATGGCCGCGCACATGCAGGGCGACGCCGTTGCGGTCACGGCTCGGCTATCGAACGGCTCGGGCAACCCGGACCACCCCGATTACGCTCCCGACCCCCGAGGTCTTGCGGTGAAGTTCTACCTGCCCGGCGGGTCGCGCACGGACATCGTGGCGGTGACGACCCCACGGTTCATAAGCCGAACGCCGGAGGGGTTCGTCGAGCTGCTGGCGGCCCAGGGCTCCGGGATTGCGGCGGCCTGGAAGCTGCCGCTGGTATTCGCGCGGCACCCGGAGATGGTCCGCAACGCGCCCGCGCTGGCGCCGTCGTTGCGGCCACCGCCGAGCTACGCGGCCGCCACATATCACGGCCAGCACGCGTTCAAGTGGATCGACTCCGGCGGGGGCGAGCGATTCGTGCGCTATACGTGGCTGCCCGAAGCGACCGAACCGAGGATCTCGATGAGGGAGGCTCGGGCCCGGGGGCGGGACTTCCTTCGCGACGATCTGGCGCGACGCCTCGAGAGAGGGCCGATCCGGTTCACGCTCGAGCTGCAGCTCGCGGCACCCGGAGACCCGCTCGAGGACGCGAGTGCGGCATGGCCGAACGCCCGCCAGAGGGTCCGCGTTGGATCGCTCGAGCTCACCGACCATGAAACCGGTCGCGAAACGGGGGGCGATGTGCTCGTGTTCGATCCCACGCGGGTCACCGACGGCATCGAGTGCTCCAACGATCCGGTGCTCCAATTCCGGCCGAAGGCCTATTCCGAATCCGTCGCACTGAGGACCAGCTGATGGCTGACAAGTGGACAGCGGCCGACATTCCAAGCCAGCGGGGCAAGACCGCGGTGGTCACCGGCGCCAACAGTGGCCTCGGGCTATCGACGGCGCGCGAGCTGGCGCGAGCCGGGGCAAAGGTGGTCATGGCCGTCCGGAACCTGGAAAAGGGGGAGACGGCCGCGTCGGACATCCGTGCCGCAGCCCCGGACGCCGATGTCGTTGTCTCGCAACTCGACCTGGGTGACCTGGCCTCGGTGCGAGAGTTCGCCGACCGGCTGGGCACCGACCGGCTTGACCTGTTGATCAACAACGCAGGGGTCATGGCCCCGCCCCGCCAGACGACCGCCGACGGCTTCGAGAGCCAGTTCGGCACCAACCACTTGGGCCATTTCGCGCTCACCGGTCTTGTGCTGGGTCAGCTCCTGAGGGGCCCCGCGCCGCGGGTGGTCACGCTGTCAAGCGAGATGCACCGCGTGGGGAAGATCCATTTCGACGATCTCCAGAGCGAGCGCAGGTACAACAACTGGCTTGCCTACGGCCAGTCGAAGCTCGCCAACCTGATGTTCGCCTTGGAGCTCAACCGCCGCGCCGTAAAAGCCGGCAGCCGACTTCAGAGCTGCTCGGCCCATCCAGGCTACGCGGCCACCAACCTCCAGTTCGCCGGACCCGCGCACTTCTACGAGCGTGCAGCGATGGCGGTCGGCAACTGGATCTTCGCCCAGAACGCCGACATGGGTGCCCTGCCGACGCTGTACGCCGCTACCGTCCCTGACCTGCCGGGTGGCTCGTTCGTGGGACCGGACGGCTTCATGGAGCAGCGCGGGCATCCACACCTCGTCACCGGGGCCGGCAAGGCCTATGACCAGGAGACGTGGCGGCGGCTGTGGGAGGTGTCGGAGGAGCTGACCGGCGTCCGGTACTCGTTTGACGGATCTACGTAGGGACGGATCCGCCGCCCTCGAGTGGGCTGCCCGCTATCTGGAGCGGGTCTCGGAGCTTCCGGTGCTGGCGCAGGTCAAGCCGGGCGAGATCCGCTCTCGGCTTCCGGCCGAGGCGCCAGAGCACCCGGAGCCATTTGACGCCGTGCTGCGGGACCTCGACGAGATCCTCCTGCCGGGTGTCACTCACTGGCAGCACCCCCGCTACTTCGCCTACTTCGCCACCACCGCCTCCGAGCCGGCGGTCCTGGCGGAGCTGCTGGCTGCCGCTTTGAACTCGGTCGCGATCCTGTGGCGGACGGCGCCTGCGGCGACCGAGCTCGAGGCCGTGGTGCTGGAGTGGACGGCCCGGCTGCTCGGCCTGCCCGAGGGCTGGCACGGCCACATCGAGGACACTGCCTCCACCTCGACTCTGGCCGCACTGATGGCTGCCCGCGAGAGCAGCGGGCGCGATCTGGTCGTGTGCTCCGAAGAGGCGCATTCCTCCGTGGAGAAGGACGCGCGGCTGCTCGGGATGCGGCTGCACAAGGTTCCCTGCGACGAGCAGTTCCGCGTGCGGACCGACGCGCTCGGGGATCTGGGCGAGGCCGCCGCGGTCGTGGCCACCGTCGGCACCACGGCGTCCACATCCGTCGATCCCGTGCCCGAGATCGCCGATGCCTGCGAGCGCGCCGGGGCCTGGCTACACGTCGACGCTGCCTACGCCGGCGCGGCAATGGTGTGTCCCGAGCATCGGTGGGCGTTTGCCGGCGTGGAGCGCGCGGACTCGCTCGTCGTAAACGCCCATAAATGGATGCTGACGCCGAACGACTGCTCGCTGTTGTGGACGCGCAGGCCGGAGGACTTCCGCAGAGCGTTCAGCCTGATCCCCGAGTACCTGCGCACGCCTGATGCCGAGGATGCACTGTCGCTGTCCGAGTATGGACCGGCCCTGGGGCGGCGCTTCCGGGCGCTGAAGCTGTGGGCCGTGCTTCGCTGCCACGGACGCAGCGGTCTCCAGGAGCACATCCGTCGCGGCATTGGGCTGGCGGCGATGTTCGAGCGGTGGATCGCCGAGGAAGCGGGTTGGGAGCTGTGCGCGCCTCGACCGTTCTCCGTCGTCTGCTTCCGCCTGCAAGGAGCGGATGAGCGCAACCGCGAGCTGCTCATGCGCGTCAACGCCAGTGGAGAAATATTCATCTCCCATGCGGTGCTGAACGCCCGATACGTCTTGCGGCTAGCCGTTCGCGGGCGGGGCCGACAACGGGGGGAGTTGGCCAGGCCATGACCCCAACACACTTGTTGTTTGACTGTCGGCGGCCAGAGGGAATAATTTGGGCCGGGATGAGGTTGCGCCTGGTCGTGCTCATGGCGGCTCTGGCGGCGGCGCTCGCCGCCCCGGCGGGCGCGCACGCCCAAGGGCTCGATCAGACCTGCGAGCTGAGCGCCACCCGGTTCGACCCGGACACCGTCAACGTCCTGTTCCCGGACCAGTCGGCCCAGTACTGGTCGGCGAACTACGTCGCGGTGCCCGGCACGCGCATCCGCATCGACGGCATCTTCCCGCACTCGCGCTACACGTCCTGGAACGTGTACGACCCGGTCTTGCGTCCGTTCGCGAAGCTGTCGGACTACCAGCTCGTGCCGGACGCCGGCAGCGCCAACCCCTTCCTGCCGGGCGCGGATCGCACCACCCCGGTGTCCGAGCGTCACTACACGATGTTCATCACGTTCTCGCCGACCGATAATCCGGGGCCCAACACCATCTACGTCGACCCCTCGCAGCATCCGAACGGCGTCTTCACTCTTCGCGTCTACGAACCGGACGCCGGCCTCGACGCCACCGGCGGTGTCGGTCTGCCGCAGGTCACCTGGGAGCCCACCTCGTCCACGGGACCGCCCCCAACCTCCTCGCCCTGCCAGACATTCGAAAAACCGTCGAGCTCGGCGCTGACCCAGTTTTACACCGGCCAGAGCGGACCTAAGGGGCCGCCGTATCCCGGTCGCAATCCACCGGTGTGGCACAAGTTCGTCAACGTCTGCCAGTCGGGCGCGGACCTGCTGCTTGACAACGATTTCGGCGGGCAGCCTCCGACCGCGACACCGAACCCGTGTGCAAACTTCGGGTCGGGCGGCTTTCTGTCGAACCTCGACATCTCCTATGTGTACGTGTTCACGAGCACCGGCTTCGGACCGCTGCTCGTCTTCCACGGCCGAGCGCCGACGTTCGCCGCCACCTACCCGAACGCGCCCGTGATGCCCAGCGGCGAACAAGTGCGCTACTGGTCGTTCTGCCAGAACGACCCGATCACCGAGCGTTACATCGCCTGCAGCCGCGACGATCAGGTGAAGCTGAGCAGCGCTGGGAACTACACGATCGTCGTCTCGCCACCTTCGGCCTGGCCGCAAGCTGCCGTCAACCAATGCAGCTCGACCGCTACCTGGATCCCCTGGGGGCCGCAGCCCGACGGCGTCATGATCTACCGGCAGATGCTGCCGGACCCGTCGTTCAAGCAGGCCATCCAGAACGTCTCCTACGGATCCGAGCAGAAGCAGATGGGGCAGTACTACCCGGCCGG
>VAWT01000266.1 GCA_005883415.1 Actinomycetota bacterium
CCCGTGAACAACATCGCGGCGCCGTTGGGGCAGGCTGCGACGCAGGCACCGCAGCCGATGCAGATCGCGGAATCGATCGCCTCCTCGGCCTTCTCCGGGCTGACGGGGTTGGCGTTCGGTTCCGGCTTGGGCCCCGCGTCGACCCCCGTGTAGCCGCCCGCCTGCTGAATCCGGTCGAGTGCCGAGCGGTCGACGATCAGGTCACGGATCACCGGGAAGGTCCGGGCTCGGAACGGCTCAACGGTGATCGTCGCGCCGTCCTCGAACTGGCGCATATAGATCTGGCAGGTGGTGGTGCCCGTGCCCGGGCCATGGGGACGGCCGTCGATCGTCATCGAGCAGGTGCCGCAGATCCCTTCACGGCAGTCGCTGTCGAACGCGATCGGGGGCTGGCCGTCCACCACCAGCCGATCATTGAGCTGGTCGATCATCTCCAGGAACGACTCGTCGGAGGCGATGTCGGCGACTTCGTAGGTCTCGAACCCGCCGTCAGTGTCGCGGTCCTCTTGGCGCCAGACCCGCAGGGTGAAGTTCACGCGTAGCTCCGCTGCTTGGGCTGCAACTCGTTGAACTCGAGCGGCTCGGCATGCCGCTCCGGGGCTTCGTCCTGGCCCTTGTAACCCCACACCGTCACCTGCGCGAAGTGATCGTCATTCCGAACCGGCTCTCCCTCTTCCGTCCTGTGCTCCTCGCGCAGATGGCACCCGCAGGACTCATCGCGTGCCAGTGCGTCCCGGCACATCAGCTCCGCGAGCTCCAGAAAGTCGGCCACCCGCCCCGCGTACTCGAGCCCCTGGTTCAACGACATGGCGTCGCCGCCTACCTTCACATCGGACCAGAACGCCTCCCGGATCGCGGGGATCTCCTGGAGTGCCTTCTCGAGCTTCGGCCCCTCCCGCGAGACGCCACACACATCGAGCATCAGCTTGCCCAGCTCGCGGTGGAAGTGCCTGGTCGGAGTCGTGCCATCGACGTTCAGGAGCCGCTCGAGTCGCTGCTCCACTGCCGATTGGGCCTGGCCGAACGCTTTGTGCTCGGGGTCCACCCCCGGCTCGTCCAGGCGGGCCAGGTAGTCCGTCACCGTATGCGGCACCACGAAGTAGCCGTCGGCCAGGCACTGCATCATCGCGCTGGCGCCGAGCCGGTTGGCTCCGTGGTCAGAGAAGTTCGATTCCCCGATCGCGAACAGCCCGGGCACCGTCGTCTGGAGGTTGTAGTCGACCCACAGGCCTCCCATCGCGTAATGCGGCGCCGGGTAGATCTGCATGGGCACCGACCACGGGCTGTCGCCGGTGGTCTGCTCGTAGAGGTCGAACAGGTTTCCGTAGCGGTTCTGGATCTCGCGTTCGCCGCGCTGCTCGATCGCGTCGCGGAAATCCATGTAGACGGCGTAGCCCGTGGGGCCGACGCCGTGGCCCTCGTCGCATACGTGCTTGGCCGCCCGGGAGGCCACGTCGCGCGGGACCAGGTTCCCGTAGCGCGGATACATCTCCTCCAGGAAGTAGTAGCGCTCGTCGTCCGGGATGTCGTTCGGCTTGCGCTCTTCGTCCGCGTCGCGCGGAACCCAGACCCGGCCGTCGTTTCGCAGCGACTCCGACATCAGCGTCAGCTTCGACTGGTGCTCGGCCGTCTGCGGGATGCAGGTCGGGTGAAGCTGGGTGAAGCAGGGGTTGGCAAACCCCGCGCCGCGCTTGTACGCCCGCCACACGGCGGTGACGTTGCAGCCCACCGCGTTCGTCGACAGGAAGTACACGTTCGAGTAGCCGCCGGTGGCGAGCACCACCGCGTCGGCCGGAAACGGCTTCGTCTCGCCGGTGACCAGGTCGCGGGCGATGATGCCCCGGGCCCGCCCGTCGCAGATGACGATGTCCAACATCTCGTGACGGGTATGAGCGTTGATCTGGCCGGCCCTCACCTGCCTCATCATCGCCCCGTAGGCGCCCAGCAGAAGCTGCTGCCCGGTCTGACCCCGGCAGTAGAAAGTGCGCTCGACGAGCACGCCGCCGAACGACCGGGTCGCCAGCAGGCCCCCGTACTCGCGGTTGAACGGGACGCCCTGCGCAACGGCCTGGTCGATGATCTCGCTCGAGAGCTCCGCCAGCCGCCACACGTTGGCCTCCCGCGAGCGGAAGTCTCCGCCCTTCATCGTGTCGGCGAACAGGCGCTCGACTGAGTCCCCGTCGTTGGAGTAATCCTTGGTGGCGTTGATACCGCCCTGGGCCGCGATCGAATGCGCGCGCCTTGGTGAATCTTGAAAGCAGAACGATTCGACCCGGTAGCCCATCCCGGCGAGCGTCGCGGCGGCGCTCGACCCCGCCAGGCCCGTGCCCACCACGGCCACGACGTAATCGGAGCGCCCACGCGGCCCCACCAGCTCGTGGTTGTCCCTCCAGATCCGCCACTTCTCGTCGATCGGACCGTCGGGTACACGTGAGTCAAGGTTCATCTGAGCCTCGCCGGCGGTTGTGAATGGAGACCCGCTACCTGAGTCGCCGGCGCGACCGGCTTGGGGAACACGTCGGCCGCGTACAGGATCGGGATCAGCGCGAACCCCACCACGGTCACCACCGTCACCCCGGTAGCCAGCCGCCGCCAAAACCAGTTGCGGTCGGGGCTGTCGACCCCCGCCGTCTGCGAGCCGCTCCACAGTCCGTGGTTTAGGTGAAAGCCGAGTAGCACCACCGCCACCACGTAGATCGCCACGATCCACCACTTCTGAAACGCGTAGTAGGCGTTCGCATACACGGCGCCATTGACCAGCTTGGTGGGATGGATTGTCCGCGTCGTGAACTGAAGGACGTGGAAGATCGCGAAGGCCAGGACCAGAACACATCCACAGCACCATGTTGTTGGGGAACACCGGCGAGAAGGCAGTCCGAAGCCAATGCGCGTAGCCGTCGAGTGCCGCGTGGCCGCGGCCGGGACCCTCGATCGCCTTGAGGTTCCCCAGCATGTGAAGGACGATCCAGATGGCGATGATCGCGCCCGTCACGGCCGCGACGTACTTCTTGCCGATCGTCGTCCGCCACAGAGACAGAAGCCGGTGGGGGCGGTAGTCGATCGTCGCGCCGTGGTTGATCATCGGCGCGGCGATTGTATGAAGAGTCAGTCCGAAGGCCCCCGCGCGCGGTCGGCGGTCCGGCCCTGGGGTGTCCGCGCTCGGACCCTACGCGGGCCCCGAGCCCAGCGCCGATCGCAGGGCCCGCTGGACCTGCTCGATCGTCACCACGCCCCGCAATACGCCCAGCTCGTCCACCGCCATCACCGCCCCCAGCCTTCCGAGGGAGTCTGAGGAGAGCACCTCGGTCAGCGGGCGGTCGAGGTTCACGCGCCAGTGGCCTGTCTCGCCGGCGTCGAGCACCGAGCCCACCGTCAGCCACCCCTCACCGGAGTCAAACACGTTCTGCAGCCGGGGCTGTTGAGCGATCCCCAGGAATCGCCCACCGCCGTCGATCACGGGAAACCAGGACCAGCCGTAGCGGAGGAAGTAGTCATCTAGCGCCTGCCCCACCGCGGCGTCCGAGGGGATCGCCACTGGCTCTGAGTCCATGATGTCGGCCACGCGCACGCGCTCGATCCGCTCGGTGAGCGCCGTCTGGACGATCGCCCCCCGCGCCGCCTGGCTGAGCAGGAACGCCACCGCGACCAGCCACAGGCCGCTGAACACGTCGTGGGTGGCCAGGATCAGCCAGATGCCACCGCCGGCCACGATGACGGCAAAGCCTCGGCCGAGCTGGGCGGCGGCCCGCGTGCCGCGAGCCTTGTCCGCGGTCACGCGCCAAACGATCGCCCGGGTGATCCGCCCTCCATCGAGCGGGAACGCGGGCACCAGGTTGAACGCCAGGATCAACACGTTCATCAATAGAAGCCAGCTCAGTGACAGCAATACGGGAGTGATGCGGATCGACTGATCGAGCCGGGCGGCATCCACCAGCCGGTGGGGCCCGACGATCAGCAGATCGACGATCAGGCACAGGACGACGAAGCAAAACGTGGCCAACGGACCGGCGGCCGCGACCTTGAACTCCTCCCCGGGCGTGCGGGTGTCCCGGCTCATCTGCGCCAATCCGCCGAACAGGAACAGGTCGATACGGCGGATCTCGATGCCCTGACTGCGGGCCGCGAGCGAATGTCCCAGCTCGTGCCAGACGAGCGAGACGAAAAACAGCAGCACCGTGACTACCGTCGTCAGGTAGGCCACCCCGTCCGAGCTGTGCAGCACGGACCGGAAGTTCGGCGACAGCCAGAAGATCAGCAAAAAGAGGATCAGAAACCAGCTCGGATCGACGCCGATCCGGATGCCGAGCACGTCCATCAGCTTGATCGAGCCTGGACGACGGAACATGCTGCAATGGTGGCACAGGGTGACCCCGCCGACCGACCGACCATGACGAGGAGCAATGACATGTTGGAGCTACGAGCGCGGCTCGCGGAGGTGACGGATCTCCGAAATGTCAAGCAGCTGCTGGAGTGGGATCACCAGACGATGATGCCTCCGGACGGTTCGTCCACCCGGGCGGAATCAGTGGGGACGCTCGAGCGGATCACGCACGAGTTGTTCATCTCCGACGAGACCGGCCGGCTGCTCGAGCAGGCGGCGGAGGATCTTGACGGAGCCGCCGCTGACTCCGACGACGCCAGGATCGTCGAGGTAACGAGGCGGCGGTGGGAGAAGGCCCGGCGCGTCCCAGTCGAGTTGGCGGCGGAAATATCCAGGGCCGCGGCGCTGGGCCATGACGCCTGGGTCGAGGCCCGCCGGCGATCGGATTTCGCGTCGTTCGCCCCCTGCCTTGAGCGCAACTTCGAGCTCGCCCGCCGCTACGTCGACTGCTTCGACTCCTATGAGTCCGCGTACGACGTACTGCTGGATGACTACGAGCCCGATATGCAAACCACCGAGGTGGGGTCGCTGTTCGCCGAGCTTCGCTCTGAGCTCGTGCCACTGATCGCCACCCTCCGCGAACACTCAGACCGGGTGGATAACTCTTGCCTGCACGGCAGCTTTGCCATCGACCGCCAAAGGCGCCTGGTGGCGGATGTGCTGGAGGTCATGGGCTTTGACAGGCGGAGCTGGCGTATGGATGACACGGTGCACCCCTTCGCCGTCAGCCTCGGCGCGGGCGACACCCGCATCACCACGCGCTGGGATGAGAGTTACTTCGCATCTGGGCTCTACGGAGCGATGCACGAATGCGGCCACGGCCTCTACGAACACGGCATCGCCGATGAGCTGAGGCGCACCCCGCTCGGACACGGCGAGTCGCTGGGCCTACACGAATCGCAAAGCCGCATGTGGGAGAACATGGTCGGTCGCTCGCGGCAGTTCTGTCAGGTGTTGGCCCCACGGGTCGCGGGAGCGTTCGCGACGACGATCGATCCCGACGCGCTCTACCGGGCTGTGAACCTGGTGAAACCCTCACTCATCCGGGTCGAAGCCGACGAGGCGACCTACGGACTGCACGTGGTGTTGCGCTTTGAGCTAGAGCAGGATCTGATCGAGGGACGGCTCAAGGTGGCAGACCTACCCCAGGCGTGGAACGCCAAGGTCAAGGAATATCTGGGTATCGACGTACCTGACGACGCCCACGGTGTCCTCCAGGACGTCCATTGGTCGGGAATGGCGATCGGCTATTTCCCGACCTACGCACTCGGGAACCTGATCGCCGGGCAGTTGTGGGAGCGCGCCCACAATGACGTGCCCGACCTGGACGAGCGTCTCCGTGAAGCCGTTCGTTTCCTACCTCAAGCGAAAGCTGTCGGACGTCTACCGCGTGGATCTGTCTGAATAGTGTTCATGAGCCAACCGCGAAAGGACCACAATTGACTCCAGTGAAAGTCGCCGTCACCGGTGCCGCCGGCCAGATCGGCTACGCAATCCTGTTTCGAATCGCGTCAGGCCAGCTGCTAGGTCCCGACACTGAAGTGCAGCTTTCGCTGCTGGAGATACCCGACGCCGTCAAGGCCGCCGAGGGCACCGCCATGGAGCTCGATGACTGCGCGTTCCCGCTGCTCGCCGGGGTGGACATCTCAGACGACGCCGCCAGCGCGTTCAACGGGGTGAACGTCGCGCTGCTGGTGGGCGCCCGTCCCCGTGCAAAGGGAATGGAACGCTCAGATCTGCTCGAGGCCAACGGTGGCATCTTCAAGCCCCAGGGCGAGGCCCTCAACGCAAACGCTGCATCTGACGTCAAGGTGCTGGTGGTCGGCAACCCGGCGAACACCAATTGCCTCATCGCCCAGCGCAACGCGCCCGACATTCCCCGCGAGCGATTCACCTCGATGATGCGCCTTGACCACAACCGAGCGATCGCCCAGTTGGCCGCGAAGGCTCATACGGCGGTCAGGGAAGTCACCAACATGACCGTGTGGGGCAATCACTCCACAACGCAATATCCCGACATCACGCATGCCAAGGTGGCCGGTCGCAACGCGGCGGAGGTTGTCGATAGTCAGGAATGGGTCGAGAACGAGTTCATCCCCACCGTCGCCAAGCGGGGCGCGGCCATCATCGAAGCGCGCGGTGCATCGAGCGCGGCGTCGGCGGCTAACGCCGCGATCGATCACGTCAACACCTGGGTGAACGGCACTCCGCAGGGCGACTGGGTGACGATCGGAATCCCGTCCGACGGCTCCTACGGTGTGGAGGAGGGAGTGTTCTGCGGCTTTCCCTGCACCTGCTCCGACGGGTCCTACGAGGTCGTCCAGGGTCTCGAGATCGACTCGTTCTCACGCCAGCGCATAGACGCCAGCGCGTCGGAGCTCAAAGAGGAGCAGGCCGCCGTCGAGCAGCTGGGACTGCTGTAGGCCCCGCGCCGGCGTGCTGAGGATGATCGGCCCGCCGGTCATCCGCCGACGTTACGCCGGCGCCCAGCCTTTGCCGTCACGCTTTATCTGACCCTCCTGTTCCAGGCGGGGCATCACCCGGTACAGGTAGTTGGGCTCGATCTTGATCTCGGTCGCGATCTCCGGGATCGTGATCCCGGGCCGGGAGCGGACCAGTTCGAGGGCCTGCACCGCACGAGTGGCGCCCCGGCGTCGGCCCCTGGGGCGGCCGGGACCGCGGCGGCGGCGCGTGGTTGTGCGGGAGCCGCGCGGGCGGCCAGGGCCGCGACCGACGAGCGCTGTCCGGGCAGCCTCGAGCCGCGAGACCTCCGCCTTGAGTTCGCGCAGCCGCTCGTCGATGTCTTTCACCGTGCTGTCAACAAAGCCTGCCAAGTGGTTCTCCTCTGGTGGAAATCGGTAGAAACCAGCAGTGGTAACCATACACACAGTTACTGGTCAGAGCGCAAGTGTGTTGTCAGTTCCGTTCCAGCAATTCCTTCAATTTCTGGAGTGAACGGTTGGCCTCTCGCTCCGAGGCCGCACCGACAATCACCCTGCTGGCGACGACCCCCAGCCGTCCCCCGGGGGGAGTGAACTCGTTGAAGTACTCGAACTCGGTGGCGTCACCGCTGTCCCTTGACAGCTCGTAGCGAATCCGGGCGCGCGAATGGGCAGGACCCCTCCCGTCCCATTCCGCACGCGTGGGCTCATTAACATCGACCAGCGTCCAGTGAACTTGGAAGCTGATGCCCCGGAAGTGCATCACCTGGTCCATTGTCGAACCGCGGTTGAGCGGTCCGTCAGACACGTTCTTGATCGCCCGGTGGATGGTGACCCACTGCTCGAGCTGATTGGGATCCAGCACCGTTTCCCACACGCGCTCGATCGGCGCATTGATCCTGGTCTTGACGTGGACGACGCTCATAGCCGTTTGGAGACACTAACGGCGGCGGGCGCAGGGATGGGCCAATCGTTAGCGCGCCGCCAGGGACTCGGTTGTCTCCCATTCCCGAAGTGCGTGCTCGATCGCCGCGTCAAGCGAGTGCAACCGAACCCCGAGCAGACGTGCGGCGCGATCGTCGCGGGGCGGGAGGTCCTCGTCAAGGCTTTCCATCAGCGGCCCGATCAGAGCGTGATCTTCGCCGGCGATCAGTGCCGAGATGCGACTGGCGATCGGTGTCACCGTCAGTCGGTTGAAGCCGATCGTCGGGCGGGACACGAGCATGTGCTCGCGGATAAGGTCGATCAGTTCGCCGTAAGTCACGAGGTCGGGCCCGGCGGCATCGAGCGACTGGCCGCAGACCTCCTGGTTGGTGGCTGCCCCCGCCAGCAGCTCGATCATGTCCCGCTCGTCGATCGGCGCCGTGCGGTGCATGCGCCACGCGGGGACGGCCAGCACCGGCAGTCGCTCCACCAAGCGCACCAGGAACCTGAACGACCGATTGCGGGCGCCGATCACGATTGATGCCCGAAACGCCACTCCGCAGGGCCCCGCCCCCAGCAGGATCTCCTCCACCGCCCGGCGGCTTGATAGATGCGTCGAGACGCGGCCCTCGATCGGCACCGGTCCGCCGAGGTACACGATCCGCTCGACACCGGCGGCCTGCGCCGCACCGGCAAACGTCTCCGCCGCCTGGCGCTCGCGCGCTGGAAAGGCGCCGTCGGCGGTCGTCGCGGGCTCCATCGAGTGGATTAGGAAGTACGCCACGTCGATCCCCTCGAGCGCCTCGGCCAATCCCTCACCCGATACTGCGTCACCCGCCAGCACCGGTACGTCTTCCAGACGCGCCCGCGAGGGGTCGCGCGCAAATCCCCGGACCGAGTGCCCATCGCGCAACAGCCGGGGAGCGAGGACCGATCCCACATAGCCGCTCACTCCTGTCAACAGGATGTTCAGGCCCATGGCGCCGGTCCCACGAAGCTTCTGTCGAGCTCGGTAGCGCGCGGCGCGCCGGCCAGCGCGAGGGCCGCGTCGAGCTCTGAGAGCAGGATCTCCAGCACGTGCTTTGCGCCGTCGCTGCCGGCCACCGCCAGCCCCCACAGAACCGGACGGCCGACCATCACCGCCCGAGCGCCAAGCGCGAGGGCCTTGAGCACGTCGGTGCCGCGGCGGATGCCGCCGTCCACGATCACGTCGATCTGCTCACCCACCGCGTCGACGACGGCGGGCAGCGCATCGGCGCCCGAGACAGTCGAGTCGAGCTGGCGTCCGCCGTGGTTTGAGACCACTACCCCGCGCGCACCACTGGCGGCCGCCAGGCGTGCGTCCTGCGGCGTCAGGATCCCCTTCACAACCACCGGCAGCTTCGTTTCTGCGGCGAACTGCTCGATGTCGCTCCAGCGGAGCTCGGCGTCGATCAACGCCTTGAACTCGGCAGGGGTCATCGTGGCCGGAGCGTGCGCGAGCTCAGAGGAGATCGGCGTACGCAGCTCGCGCTCCCGAGCTCCCCTCACCGGGAGGTCGACTGTCACGACCAGCACGTCGTAGCCTGACTCCTCCGCGCGTGCGACGAGCTCGCGGCTCACGCCGCGGTCGTTGAACACGTACAGCTGAAACCAGCGGGAAGCTTCGGGCACGGCTTCGGCGACGGACCGGACGCCCTTGGTCGCAAACGTCGAGATGCACACGATCGACTCAGTCGCCGCGGCCGCGCGGGCAGTCGCAATTTCTCCTTCAGCGGGGTCGGCGAGCCCGTGCAGCGCGGTTGGGGCGACGATCACCGGGTGCTTGCGCTCCCGCCCGAGCAGCTTGACCCCCATGTCGCGCTGTGAGACCCCGACCAGCATCCGGGGATGGATCGCCAGCCGCCGCCACGCGGCCTCGTTGTCGCCCAGTGTGACCTCGTCGGCGGCGCCGCCGAAGTAGTAAGCCTGCACCCCGACGTCCAACGACTCGGCGGCGGCTCGCTCGTAGTCCGCAAGCGTGATCAGCATCGAGGAGCAAAGCTACGGAAAATGCGGCCAGAGCTCCCGTCGAGCGGCAAATCACCTGCGATTTGCGGCAGTTCGGGGTTGTGAAGAATTAGTTGCGTTTTCCGGAAAGCGTCGTTGCGGCGGGGGGTGAAGTTCGCTTTGATGCCTGCCTCGGATCGAGCAACGGAGCAGAGAGAGGGCGTGTCAGGCATGGCTACGCGGAGGACGAAGGCAAGCTGCGAGAACTGCTTCTTCCGCCAGAACCTACTTTGCGCCGTCGCCGGCGATACGCCCTGCGCAAGCTTTCGCCCCAACCACCCCGAAGGGCTTCGCCCGCCGAGCCAGCTCCGATTCGTGTTTCGGCAGGAGCGGGCGCTCCAGGTGGCGTGGGCGTTCCCCACGCCAGCCGAGCAAGTAGCACTCCACGCTTAGTGGAGGCGGCGCCGGTATTGTGCGGCGCATGTTCTGGCCGCTGGCCGCGGGGTTCATCGCTTTCCTCATCATCGTGGTCCTGATCGGCTGGGCGGTCAATCGCTCTGAGGAGCGCGCTCGGCGACAGTAAGGCTGGGCCGCCTGGGAGCGCGCTCGGACCGACGCGCTAACCATTCAGCCCCCGGGGTGTCGGTCAGGCCATGGGCGATGATCGAGCAGAACACGGCCAGCGCAGCAAGGTTGAAGATTCGTGAGCCGGCGGCGATCCGATCCCCCAAAACGAGCAGCGCGAAGGTCATCGTCGAGATGCCCTTGGGCCCGAACCAGGACATGAAAGTGCGGGTCGCCGTGTCCGTCGCGGTGCCGGTCAGCGCTGCGAAGACGGCCACGGGCCGCGCGACCAAAAACGTGACCGCAACGATTCCGACCGCGGCCCAGCCGTCGCCGAACAGGCCGTGGATCGTCAGCACCGACCCGAACACCACGAATATCCCGAGCTTGACGATCTCGACCAGATCCTCCGACTGGTGGGAGAAGTGGGCGCGCAGGTCGGGCCGCCGGATGCCGAGCGTGATCGCGGTCACGTACACCGCGATGAGCCCATTCCCGTGCGGCGGCAGCGTCGCGATCCCGTAGGCGGCGAACGCGGCGCCGAGCGCGTAGAGGGCCTTCTGGTGGATGGGGATCTCGGGCTCGAGGCCCTCCTCTCGCGGCATCAGCCGCGCGGACACAAATCCGACGACCATCCCGGTCGCGAACCCCAGCACGACATCCTCGAAAATGAATCGCCACCAGACGAAGTGGTTGCCTCCCGGGGTCAGCACTGCGGCGAACGCGAGCACGGCTGGCAGCGCCAGGCCGTCGTTCAGGCCCGACTCCAGGTTCAGCGAGTGGCGGACGACCTGCGGCACCCGAGGGTTGGTGACGACGCTCGACGACAGCACGGGATCGGTGGGTGAGAGCAGCGCACCGAGCAGCAGGCACTCGAACCAGCTCAGGTCCGTCAGCGTCTTCGCCGCCAGGGCGATGATGCCCATCGTCAGCGGCATCGCCAGCACCAGCTTGCGCAGTGGTAGGTGCCAGTGGGTCTGCAGCAGCTCGGCGTCGACTTCGAGTCCGTCCCGGAACAGGATCACGATTAGCGCGACGGTCGCCAGGTCGGTGATGAACGGTGAGCGGGCATGGAAGTGGAGCACTCCGAGCCCGCCCTGGCCGAGCACGAATCCGGTCAGCACGAACATCGGGGTCAGCGACAGGAAGCTGCGCTTCGCGATCCCCGAGGTCAGCGCCCCGATCGCGAGCAGCGCGCCAAACACGAGCAACGTCGAGTTGAGCCAGTTGGTACTCGCAACGATGAGGGGCGGGAACATCAGGGAAGTGGCCGGTGGATGCGCATGGCAGTCAGATGGACGCCGACCAGGCTTCCCGGCTCGCCGACAAGGATCGTAACGCCGGCCGGTGGCCGAGCTCGCATGACGCGCTGCATCACCGAAGCGTGCCGTTCTCCCTTACCGCGGCACCCCGAACAGCGCCGCTCCCGCCCCACAGCGGGGATAGAGTGTCGGATGTCACGAGAGAGGAGCCGGTTGCACCTGACGGTCCTGGGAAAGTCGCCGTCGTGGCAGGACGTCGGCGGGGCCTGTAGCGGTTACCTGGTCCAGGAGGGCGACTTCGCGTTGCTGTTGGACTGTGGCAACGGCGTGTTCTCGAAGCTGCGCCGCTTCTGTGACTACGTGGACGTCGACGCTGTACTGGTCAGCCACCTGCACGCCGATCACTTTCTCGATCTGGTGCCGTTCAGCTATGCGCTCACCTACGCGCCTCGTCAGCAACCGGTCCCGGTTGCGGGCTGGCCGGGAACGGAGGCGCCGGCGCGGCCTCAGCTGTGGGCTCCGGTCGGAGCACAGGACACGCTGCGTCAGATCGTGGGCTGCTGGGGCAACGAGGACTTGGTGGAGAAGGCGTTCGAGCTACACGAATACGACGCTCCCGACGAGCTCGAGGTCGGCCCGTTCCGGATCCGCTTCTGCGAGGTGCCTCACTACATGACGACCTACGCGGTTGACCTCAGCGCCAACGGCTCCCGCCTGACATACAGCTCCGACTGCGCGCCCAACGACGACCTGGTGAGCTTCGCGCGCGGCACCGACATGCTGCTGATCGAGGCCACGCTGCCCCGCCCGGAGCGAACCGGAGTGCGCGGTCACCTGACCCCCGAGGAGGCGGGCGAGCACGGCCGCCGCGCCCTCGCTCGGCGGCTGGTGCTCACCCATTACTCGGACGAGCTTGACGCCGACTGGGCCAGGGTGCAGGCCGGGCAGGCGTACGGCGGCGACGTGGAGCTGGCCCGGGAGGGCGCCGTCTACGACCTCTAGTGGCCCCGGCGGCGGCTAGGCTTGGGTCCATGCCTGAGCGCGACCTGTTCGCGAACTTCGAGCGCATGCGACGCGAGGTCGACGAGCTGTTCGGCGATGTGTTCGAGCGGACCGGGCTCTCGCGGCGCCGCGGCGGTTTCTCGCCGGCTGTCGACGTCGCCTACGCCGCCGATCCGCCCCGAGCGATCGTCACCGCGGAGCTACCAGGCGTCGATCTGGACCAGCTGGGCCTCGAGATTCAGGGTCGCGTACTGATTCTGGCCGGCCACCGCGGCCCGGCCTGCCCGGAGGGGGACGTCTACCAGCAGGTGGAGATCGGCCGCGGAGAATTTCGGCGCGTCGTCGAACTGGGCAGAGATGTCGTCGCTGAGCAGGCGAAGGCCCGGTACGAGGACGGCATGCTGCAGATCGAGGTGCCGCTGGCGCCAGCCGTGCCCCGCTCGCGGGCGGTACCGATCGAGTCGAGCTCCGAAGAGTCGTGATCGAAGTCGGGGCCCCGGATAGCGGGCCGCGGGACGTGGTCGTCGGCGCCGGACGAGCGCTGCCGGACCGCGCGCCGGTCCTTCCACTGCGGGACACCGTCACGTTCCCGGACATGGTGATCCCGTTGAACATCGGTCAGGAGCGCTCGATCGAGCTGATCAACGACGCGCTGCGCGGGGATCGCTCGATCGTGATGGTCAGCTCCCGCAACGCCGAAGTCGAGACCCCCGGACCCGATGACCTCTATTCGGTGGGGGTGCTCGGCGTCGTGGCGCGCATGGTCCGGGTTCCGGACGGGACCCTGCGGGTGCTGATCCAGGGCGGGCAGCGAGTGCGGATCGAGCGCTGGGTCCAGACCGAGCCCTACCTGGTGGCCGAGATCGCCGACAGTCCCGACATCGTCAACCAGACACCAGAGCTGGTGGCCCTGATGCGCAACGTCCAGCAGACGTTCTCGAGCATCATCGAGCAGGTTCCCTATCTCCCGGAAGAGCTCCAGGTAATGGTGGCCAACGTCGATGACCCCAGTGCGCTGACCAGCCTGATCGGGGGCTCACTCAGGATCTCGACCGAGGAGAAGCAGGCGCTGCTGGAGGAGCGCGACGTGGCCAAACGGCTGCGGCGCCTGTCGGAGATCCTGGCGCGCGAGCTCGAGGTGGTGGCGATCGGCTCGCGGATCCAGTCCCAGGTTCAGTCGGAGCTTGATAAGGGCCAGCGCGAGTACTTCCTGCGGCAACAGATGAAGGCGATCCAGGAGGAGCTGGGGGAGGCCGACGAGGCACAGGCCGAGGTCAACGAGCTGCGCGAGCAGCTGGACGCCATCGATCTGCCAGAGGAGGTTCGCAAGCAGGCCGAGCGCGAGCTGGGCCGATTGGAGCGCCTTCAGCCGGCGATGGCGGAGTACGGGGTGGTGCGCAGCTACCTGGAATGGATCGCTGCGCTCCCGTGGGATAAATCGACGGAGGACAATCTCGATCTGCGCCATGCGCGCGAGGTGCTCGACGCCGATCACTACGACATCGAGCAGGTCAAGGACCGGATCCTTGAGTTCCTGGCGGTGCGGTCGCTGAAACCCGACGCCCGGGGCTCGATCCTTTGCTTCGTCGGCCCTCCGGGCGTGGGCAAGACCTCGCTCGGGCGCTCCATCGCCCGCGCCCTGGGCCGTAAGTTCGAGCGGATCAGCGTGGGCGGAGTGCGCGACGAGGCCGAGATCCGAGGCCACCGCCGCACCTATATCGGCGCGATGCCGGGAACGATCATCCGCGCGCTGCGCGACGCCGGCTCAAACAACCCACTGTTCATGATCGACGAGATCGACAAGATGGGCGCGGACTTCCGAGGCGACCCGTCGAGCGCCATGCTCGAGGTGCTCGATCCCGAGCAAAACGACAGCTTTCGGGATCACTACCTCGACCTGCCGTTCTCGTTGGCCAACGTGATCTTCATCACCACGGCGAACAATCTGGACACCGTTCCCGGCCCACTGCGCGACCGGATGGAGGTCATCCAGCTCGCGGGCTATAGCGAGGAGGAGAAGCTCGAGATCGCCAAGCGCTATCTGGTCCCGCGCCAGGTCGAGCGCAACGGGCTTCGGCGCTCGATGATCTCCTTCACCGATGCCGGCCTGCGGACGATCATCTCCGACTACACGCGCGAGGCGGGGGTGCGCCAGCTCGAACGGGAGATCGGATCGGTGTGCAGAAAGATCGCCCGCCAGGTGGCCGAAAGAGATGGCCCGGCCCGCCGCCGCCGTATCAGCGTGACCGAGCCGCGCGTGCGTGAGCTGCTCGGCAAGCGTAGGTTTTTCTCCGAGGCGCGCCGACGGACGGCGCGCCCCGGCGTTGCGACCGGACTGGCGTGGACTCCGGTCGGCGGCGAGGTGCTGTTCATCGAAGCCACGGCGATGCAGGGCAAGGGTCAGCTGACGTTGACCGGCCAGCTGGGTGAGGTGATGCGCGAGTCGGCCCAGGCGGCGCTCTCATATGTGCGCGCAAACGCCGGCGCGCTGGCGCCGGAGCTGGACGACGACTGGTTCGCAAGGCACGACGTTCACATCCACGTTCCATCGGGCGCGATCCCGAAGGACGGGCCGAGCGCCGGGGTGGCGATCGCGGTCGCGCTGGCTTCGCTGCTGACCGGACGGCCGGTGCGAAGCGACGTGGCGATGACCGGCGAGATCACCCTCACCGGACAGGTGTTGCCGATCGGCGGGCTGAAGGAGAAGGCTCTCGCGGCCCAGCGCAACGGCATCCGCATCGTGATCGCGCCGGCTCTGAACGAGCAGGACGTCGATGAGATCCCCGCTCACCTGCGGTCCAGGCTGGAGTTCGTGTTCGCCTCTGAGATCAGCGAGGTACTGGGGGTGGCGCTCCAGCGCCGGCGGGCCACGGAACGGCCGGTCGCCGTCGCCTAGCCCGGCCGGCGCGTCCGCTAGGCGGCCAGAGTTCCGGCCTCGGGCGGGGGCATAGCCGATCGCTGCCATTCGCTCAAGAACGGCGGGAGATCCTGCGCGACCAAAAACGCCCATGCGGTCACTCGGATGGAGAACGCGTTGTAAACCCATGTGACCCGCTGCAGGCTCTGGCGGGCGCGGCCGTCGTTGACGATCACGATCCAGCGGACCAGGGGCATGCTGCTCGCCACGGCCAAGACGGTCGCGAAGCCAAAGTAGGACACGGCCAAACCAAGTACCGCGATCGGGAGGCGCAGGAAGACCCTCCAGCGGCCGTACTTCGGCAGCGGCGGCGCCACGCTCACCCTGACGGGGTACGACGGATCGTCCGCGCCGCCGAACGCCAGGTACGCGTCTGTCATCACGTTCACGTAGCCGAGCGCACGCCCGGAGAAGCGCAGGTAGCTCGCGACGAAGTTGTAGAGCCCTTGCGGGTAACGCCCCGTGAACAACAGCGCGAACCACGCGATTACCACGACCACCTCCACGGCGATCGACCACAGCGCTCCCCAGATGAACAGCGGTATCGCCAGGAGCCAGCGGAAGAAGGTTGTGCCTCGGTGACGCTGCTCGACGAAATCGGCCTCGTACATCACTTGGTACGGCAACGCGTGCCTCCTTTTCGCGGTCCGGATCGTGGTCACGGCCTGACGGGGACCCTAAGCGGCCGGGCGCTCCGGGGTCAAGACCGACACCGGCGCAGGCAAGAGCGCCCCAGCCAGCTAGGGGACGGCTCGCATCCCGCCCCCTAGCTGAAGAGCCCGCCGAGCGCGGGCTGGGGCTATGACGCGCTAGACCTTGCCATCAGCCAGCTGGTTCGATGCCGACTGGAGCTGGGCGCCGAG
>VAWT01000465.1 GCA_005883415.1 Actinomycetota bacterium
CGGGTCCGCAAGCTCAACGAGCAGATCATCGAGGCGGGAAGGCAGGCGGGGGAGACCACCCTCACCAGCTACGAGAAGTTCCTCAAGTCGATCGCCGGCTCGCTCGAGCGCGGGCCCGGCTCGAGCGACGTCGAGTGGATCGCGAACCTGGCGAGCGCTCAGGCGAAGTTCATCCGCGACGTCACCACGTCGCTGACAAAGGCAGCCCGGAAAAGGCTGAAGTAAGCGTCTACCAGGCCTGCGTGCGCCCGCAGTGCGGGCAGCCGACCGACGTCGAGACGAGCGCGTCGAACACGTAGCCGCAATGGCACGTGTACAGCGCGGTGTCCTGGGAGGGCCCCCCGTGGCGCCGCGAGCGCGGCTGACCGGTGGGCGCCTCCGCGAGCGGACCGAAGTGGTCGGAGGCGCGGGTGCCCCGGGTCAGCCGGCGTCGCCTGATGATGCTTGTGGCTGGCTTGGATCGAACCATGTGTTCTTTTTCAACTAACGGCTGTGGTGCGGATTTGTTTCGCCTCCGGTGCCGCCAATCCTGGTGATTAACCTGACGCTAATCGTCGCCAGTCCCTTCCTGCGGCCTCAGGGCGGACGGCGGGTGGGGAGCCGGCCGGGAGGCGCGGCGCGCGGTGCGCGGCGGCCCGGGGCGCCGGGGGCGGCTGCCGCCGCGGCGCCTTGTGGGAAAATCGGCGCTGGATGGACCCCAGCCGCAAGCGCGCCATTCGCCTCACCGTTGCCCTGACCGCCGCCGTCCTGCTGGCGTCGGCGCTCGTGTTCGTGAGCTTCGCCTCCGGTGCCGAGGAGGTGACGGCGTCTCAGTTGCTGCGGGTCGCCAAGCCCGGCCGCTCATACGTGCTCGCCGGGAGCGTCATGTACAACTCGGTCCAGCACGAGGGCGCGGCGCTGCTGTTCCGGATCCGCGATCCGAGGCTCCACGTGTCGGTCCCGGTCCGCTACACCGGGATCGTGCCCGACCCGTTCGCCGCGGGCCGCGCGGTGATGGTCACCGTCCAGGAGCGGCACGGCAGCCCCACGTTCGTCGGACAGGCGAACTCCCTGACCACCAAGTGCCCCTCCAAGTACAAGGCCCAAGCCGGCTCGTGAGCGGCGGCCGGATCGAGGACTGAGATGGCACCGGTCGGTCGGACGCTGCTGATCATCGGTCTGCTGCTCGCCGCCTACGGGATCGGCGCGTCGCTGTACGGCGGGCGAACGGGCCGGCGCGAGTGGGTCGACTCGGGGCGCCGCTCCGTCTACGCCCTGGCGGCGGTGATGACGATCGCGTGGGCGATCGTCGAGGCGGCGTTCTGGCGGTCTGACTTCTCGTTCAACGTGGTCGCCCAGCACTCATCGACCACGACCCCGACCTTCTACAAGCTTGCGGCGCCGTGGTCCTCACAGGAGGGCTCGCTGCTGTTGTGGGTCTGGCTCCTGTCGCTGTGGTCCAGCCTGATCCTGTTCCCCGGGCTCGACCCGCTGCTGCTGCACCCGAGCATGATGATCCACCCGCCGATGCTGTACTCGGGGTACACGCTGCTGACGATCCCGTTCGCCTTTGCGGTCGGCGCGCTGATCACCGGCAAGCTCGGCAACGCGTGGATCTCGGTGACCCGCCGGTTCGCGCTCGCGGCATGGCTGTTCCTCGGGGTCGGGGTCGTGCTCGGCGCCCGCTGGTCCTACACCGAGCTCGGCTGGGGCGGCTACTGGGCCTGGGATCCGGTCGAGAACGCCGCGCTGATGCCGTGGCTGTGCGCGACGGCGTTCATCCATTCGATCATGATCCAGGAGAAGCGGGGGATGCTGAAGATCTGGAACGTCTCGCTGATCCTCGGGAGCGGGATACTCGCGATCCTCGGGACGTTTCTCGTGCGCTCCGGGATCCTCGACTCGATCCACGCGTTCGGAGCCTCGACGCTCGGGATCCCGTTCGTCGTGCTGCTGGCGGTGATGCTCGGCTCGTCCGTGGCGCTCGTGCTGTGGCGGCGCGACCGGCTCAGATCTGCGGCGCACCTCGACTCGCTGTTGTCCCGCGAGGCAGTGTTCCTGCTGCAGAACCTGGTGCTCGTGGCGATGGTGCTCGTGGTCTTCTGGGTCACGTTCTTCCCGCTGATCTCCGAGGCCGTGACCGGCACCAAGGTGTCGGTCGGGCCGCCGGCGTTCCGGCCGTTCATCGTGCCGCTGGCGCTCGTTCTGGTGGCGCTGGCCGGGATCGGCCCGATCATCGCCTGGCGCCGGGTGACCGCGTCGAATCTGCGGACGAACTTCGCGCTGCCGGTGCTCGCGGCCGCCGTCACGCTGGTGACGCTGCTCGCCGTCGGCGGGGTCGACTCGCGGCCGTTCGCGCTGGCGATGTTCACGCTGGGCACGTTCGTCATCGCGACCGTGGTGCAGGAGATCGTGCGCGGAGCCGGAGCACGCAGGGCGATGACTCGGGAGTCGCCGCCGCTGGCGCTGGTTCAGCTGATCCGGCGCAACCGCAGGCGCTACGGCGGCTACATCGTCCACGCCGGGCTGGCGGTGCTGCTGATCGGAGTCGCCGCCTCCTCCTCGTTCCAGCACTCGCGCGACGTGGTGCTCAAGCCCGG
>VAWT01000205.1 GCA_005883415.1 Actinomycetota bacterium
GTGCGCGACGCGACGGGCGAGGCGGATCGTGTGCCTCTGGGCGGCCGCGCGATGTAGGTCCTCGATGTGAGCGGTGGCGAGCGCTCGACTGAGAGCGGGATGCAGCATTTGAGCCTCCTTCCACGAATTTGCCTGTGCGGTTCTGACCCGGCCTGCTGGAGAAACTCGCCGACGAATTTCGAGCATCGGTGGTGTCGCAGTGGTTGTGGGCCGCGATGCCAGACTTCGCTCGTGAACGACAGCGCTCTGATCCGTGCCCGGGCGGGCGACCATCAGGCGTTCGCGGCGCTCACGGACCCCTACCGGCGCGAGCTGCAGTTGCACTGCTATCGGATCCTTGGTCAGGTGCAGGACGCCGAGGACGCGGTGCAGGAGACGCTCCTCTCCGCGTGGAGTGCATTGGAGTCGTTCGAGGAGCGCTCGACGCTGCGCTCTTGGCTGTATCGGATCGCTACCAACCGCTGTCTGAACATGCTGCGCGATAGCGGTAGACGCCCCGTGACGGCGGCCGGGGTGGCATTTACTGCCCCGGAGCCCACTCGCTACGGCGAGGTGCTGTGGCTCGAGCCCTATCCGGACGCGCTGCTCGAAGGCATCGCCGACGGGGCGGCCGGTCCGGAGGCCCGCTACGAGACCCGCGAGGCGGTAACGCTCGCGTTCCTCACCGCGCTTCATCGCCTCCCGCCCCGCCAGCGCGCCGTGCTCGTGCTCCGCGACGTGCTCGGGTTCTCCGCCACTGAGGTCGCCGCGATGCTCGATACCACCCCGACATCGGTGAACAGCGCGCTGATCCGCGCCCGCGCGACGATCGAGGAGCGCGGGCCGCGGGCGCACGACCGAGCGCCGCTCCCCCGATCAGCCCAAGAACACGAGCTCGTCGCGCGGTTCGCGGACGCATTCGAGCGCGGAGAGGTGGAACCAATCGTCGCGCTGCTGGCCGAGGACGCGTGGTGGACGATGCCGCCGGAGCCTTACGGGTACCAAGGCCACGACGCGATCAAGCAGTTCATCGCCCATGCGTTTGCGACGCGAGACACCCCCCGCCGCCTCATTCCGACGCGGGCCAACTCCCAACCTGCATTCGGCCAGTACGTCAAAGACCCACACGCCCACGTCGGCCGCGCGCTCTCGCTGCTCGTACTGACACTCGACGGCGACCGCATCTCGCACATCACGCGCTTCGCCGCGACCAGCGCCCTACCGCACTTCGGACTCTCCCGAACCATTCCGTGGTAGCCGCTCGCTCAGCGCGGGAGCGATCCGCGTTACCCGTGCTGGACTCGTAGCTTCGATTCCTGCCGGGCGCGCTGCTCGGTCTTGCACAGCGCGAGCCCTACCGGACTCGACGACATCGCCGGGGGAGCCACCAGTGGCCGCCTGGACACTGGTTGCCTGCCGGGAATCGGTCATCTCAGTCAACTTCCGGACCGTCGTGATCGTCCGGGACCGCTATGGGTGATCGACTACTTCCAGATCGTGTTGATCGGGGCAGCCGTGGACGCCCCCGCCGGGTGCTCCGAGATGCCGAAGCCGTCCTCGAGCGTGCGCAGGAAGCTGTAGTGGTTGTAGGTGTTGCCGTAGATCCCAGGCTGCACGAGCGGCCCGAGCGCCGCGAAGGCCACGTTGCCGCCGCCCGAGAACTGCTTTGAGCTGCCAGGTCCGCGGTTCGACGTGCCTTCGTCGAAGGTGATGATCAGCAGTCCGTTTTGCCGGAAGCCCGGCGAGTTCTCGATGATCGGAACCTCCTTGGCGAGGAACGCGTCGAACTGGGCCACACCGTTGCCTTGGGGCTTGCAGTTGTCGTGACCGTCCTCACACTCGTTCGGCACGATGAAGTTGAACTGGGCGGCGTTGCCGGCGGAGGCGGCCGTGTTGAAAGCGCCCATGTCGTTGGGCTTCGTACCGCCTGGAAGTGTGCCGTCAGCTGGAATGTCGTTCTGCTTGCACTCAGTGGACTGGCCCGCAGGGTCTGCGGACCAGACGCCACCCGCGCCCTCGACGTTGTCGTAGAAGACCGCGGGGTTGTGCTTGGGCCCGTAGTGGTTGAAGTCCTTCGCGCTGCCGGCGCTCGCCACGTAGCACGGCTGCGGCATCGATTCGAGCCAGCTCTTCCACGTGATCCCGGCGCCGTCAAGCTGGCTGAAGATGTTTGTCCAGTTCTGGTGGCAGCTCGCGATAGAGCCGTCGAACTGCATGCACTTCGTGAACTGTCCGGCGGTCATCGCGGCGTAGTTGGCCTCCGAGAAGTGGGTGACCGCGAAGTAGTTGGTAAGCCAGGCGGAGTCGCCTTGCAACTGGCCGATCAGGAATGGCGCGTTGCTCTTGTTGATCTGTCCGAGCTCCGTGTTCTCGCCGATGATCACGAACACGTTGCCGTCGAAATGCGGGACCGAGGCATCCGGATCGGCAGCCGAGGCGGATGACATACCAACCAGCACCGAAAAAGCCGCGACGAGTCCTGCAAGAACGGTCGCGAGCGACACGCGAGTAGCCACGAAGGCCTCCTTCACTAGACATCCGCCCGGCCAGCCGGGCGGCTTGCGTGAGGTCGGCGCAGCGACACTCTCACCGCTCGGGGGTCGCTGTCAACCCGTGTCGCGGCCGTGCATCGCTTTTTGGCGCCGTCGCCTGCGCGCCCCGGCGCCACGACGCTCAGAACCCAGTGATTTGCTTGCCACGCAGAAGGTCGTGGGTTCGAGCCCCATCATTCGCTTCGCTGTTTCCTTCTACAGAGCCTCTCTCGAGCGCGCGGCGAAGCGGCCTTAGGCAGATGGCAGTCGCGCGATAAAGCAGGCGCCAGGCCCCTCGTCGCCGAGCTCGACGTCCCCGCCGGCGGCCCGCGCCAGCCGGCGCGAAAGCGAGAGGCCGAGTCCCACGCCGGCGGTGGCGACCGCACCGGGCTGCTGCTCGCTCGGGCGCCGCTGCCCTGGTTCGAAGATCGCCTCACGATCCTCAGGCTGCACCCCGGGACCATCGTCGGCCACCCGGAAGTGCACCGACCCGTCGCCCGCCTGGACCGAGACGTTGACGCGGCTGCGTGCGAAGCGGCAGGCATTCTCCATCAGCGGGCCAAGGATTCCTTCGACGAGGTCGGCCTCGACCGCGACGCGCAGTGGTCGCTGCGGAACGGTCAGCGAGAGTTCCACTCCTCCGTCGGCGGCGAGGGCGGCGTGAGCCTCTATCGCTGCCCGCGCTCCCTCGGCGGCGGCGCTCGTGCGGCGTTTGGGGTCGAGCTCGGCCCGAGCGGCAGCCAAGAGCGTCTCCAGCGTGCGGTTCATCTGAGTTGCGCTTTGCACGATCTGCTCGAACCCCGCCCTGTATTCGCTCGTCTCCTGGGCATGCTTGAGCGCGAACTGCGCCTCGGCGATCACACTTGCCAACGGCGTCCGGAGCTCGTGAGAAAGCTCGGCGGAGAAGCGCTGCTCGCGGCGAAGACTCGCCGCGAGGCGGTCTAGTAATCCGTCGAGCGTGGCGGCCAGCTGTGTCAGCTCGTCGTGAGGCTCGCCGAGGGAGAAGCGGCGGCCGATGTCACGCTCGCTCCACTCGGCGGCCCGCGAGGTCATCAATGCAACCGGCCGCAGTGCCCGAGATATCAGCCAGCTGCCGGCGGCGGCCGCCGTCGCGAGCGCGAGCACGCCGACGACGATCGAGGCAATCAGCGCGGTGTGCTTCGTCTGCTCGTACGGGCCCAGCGAGACGCCCGCAACCACGGTGCCGAGCCGGCGCCCGTTGTGCGCGATCGGCACGGAATACAGGCGCGTGTCAGTGGATGAGACCTCAGTGAAGCGCCGTGGCCCACCGACGAGTGCTGCTGCCGCCTGGTCGTTCGCGCTACCCGAGCGGGGACGCTCGAGAGCCCGCCCACCCTCGAACACCCATACCTGGCTGTCAAGCGCGCTGTCGTCGGGCGCCTCGGGCAGCACGATGTGGCCGCGCGCGAGGCGCACGGCGGACAGCTCGGCTGACGCCCGGCTCTGCGCGACGCTGTTCGCGTCGCGGTCG
>VAWT01000206.1 GCA_005883415.1 Actinomycetota bacterium
CGTGGCCGTTGAGCTCGAGCTCACTGATCACCACTCCGGCCGCGGCCGATAAGGCTTCTCGCGCTCGCCGGCGCGCCGACGTCGTCGGGATCTTCCCCTTCGGTGGCCTGAGCGAGTTGCCAGCGCGCGGGAACTCGCCGGCGCTTTGATCGCTTAGCCACTCGGCTCCAAACGCGGCGAAAGGCCGCCCGGTTGACTCTCCTTTTGAGAGAATCTTCTTGACGACCTTCCGTCTTCGTTGATCTTCGCAGTCGGCGCGCATCGCCCGCATCCGTAGTTCCATCGCTTCCAACCTGGGAGAACAACCGACTGCGCCAACCGCTTCGAACGGGGCTGGCGAGGATTCGGGCGGGCGGGTGATCGCGCCGAGCCGCACCCTCGTTCTCCAGGCTCGCCAAGAGCGGTGAGATCACCCAGGCAGCCCGCGGCGACCAGATCGCCGGTCAGAGCACGACCGAAGCCTGGGATCGACGAGTTCGCTGGCCCATTGTGTGATCAGGAATCCGTATTCGGTGCCGGAGATCGCGACGAGGTCGTTATGGCCGCGGCCGGGGAGGACGTGCATCCGCTTGGGCGGCGGGGCGGCGTCGTAGAGGGCGTGTGCGTGGGAGAGCGGGACGATGTCATCGCGGTCGTCGTGAAGCACGAGCAGGGGGGCTTGGAGGCGCGCGATGGTGCTCAGGCTTGGATACCAGTCGGGGATCAAGAGCGGCGGGATGAGCGGATAGTGGTGGCGGGCGAGGTCCCGGATGCTGGTGAAGGTGGACTGCAGGATCAGTCCGCCCGGCGGCCGTTGGAGCGCGAGCTGTAGCGCGACGGCGCCGCCGAGCGACTCGCCGAGGTAGATCACGTCCCTGGGGTCGGCTTGGGGCTGGGCGAGCAGCGCGTCGTGGGCGGCGCGGGCGTCGGATAGGTTCCTGGCTCGTCGGGCCGGCCGTTGCTGCGGCCGTAGCCGCGGTAGTCGAACGCGAGGATGTCGAAGCCGGCCCTGGTCAGGAGCTGCGCTTCGAGGAGTCGGTCGCTGATGTTTGCGGCGTTGCCGTGGCAGAACAGGATCTCGCCGAGACGGTCCTGTGCGGGCGTCACGAGATCCACCACCCGCAAAGCCGGATGTCGTCGTCGGTCGTGAACGCCAGCTCGCGAAACGTCAAGCCGGCAGCGGCTGGGATGTGGACGATCTTCCGGGACGGGAAGTAGAGAAGCGAGCCGAGGACGGAGGCGGCCGGCAGCATGGTAGGCCGCGTCCTCGGACGGTGGCGCTGTCTCGGCTAGCTAGCGAGCCGTGCGCCGATATCCGCGTTGGGCCTTGTGGACCTCGCCGCTCTTGGCGAGCTTGGAGAGCGTCGTGGATACGGTCGGGCGGGCAAGCCCGGCCTTGGCTGCCACCTGGCTGGCGGTCATCGCCTCGCCACCGTCGAGGGCCGCGAGTACCGAGGCGGTGGTCGCCCCGCGCGAAGTCCGTCCGTTGCCCGTCTGCCTTGCGGCCGTGTCTCGCCGTCGCCTCTTCGTCTCGGAGGACGCCGGCTCCGCCTTCGCTGCCCGACGCTGCCGTGGCTCAGCCGTGGCGCTCGTCGAATTTGAAGCGGAAGTGGGATGCCAACCCTGGCCCTCGCGCTTGATCTCGCCGTCGGAGGCGAGCCGCGGCAGTACCCGGTAGAGGTAGTTGGGCTGGATGTTCATCGCCTGGGCGAGCTCGGGAATCGTGATGCCGGGCTGATCGCTGACCAGCTCGAGCGCCTGGTTGGCGCGCGTAGTGGTTCCTCGCCGTGGGCGTGGGGCGGCTGAATGGCCGTTGCGGCGAGCGGCCGAACCTGCCTGGGTGCGCGCGGCGCCGTCGCCGCCGGACCGGCCGGGTGCAGGTCGTCCGCCGGTCAGCGCGGCTCGCGCGGCCTGCAGGCGTGCGGCCTCGTCCTTCAGCGCGCGAAGCTGCTCATCGATCTCTTTCCGGGCAGTCTCGACAAAGTCGGGCAAGATCTCACCTCTCGTGTCAGGCTTGGTAAGGATGCGGCAGAGAGTCGCGTGTTTCGGTCCGCTCCAGGCCGAGAATCGGGCCCGAACTGCTCTGCTTGCTGATCGGCAGAGCCATGATCCGAACGGTAGGCCATCAATGTTACTTCCAGCGCGAACCGGCAGAGTCTGAGGCCGCGCTCCGGCGCACGGTGCAGACCGGCTCCTCGTGGCGTGAGGTGCGGTTAACCGACCGCGTCGCGGGCGCAGTGCTCGCACGGACAGCGGAGGCGTTGTGGGTTTAGCGATTGACGGCTTACGTCGGCGGCGTGTGACTCACCAGCACTTATGACCTTAAGCCGGGGGCATGTGCGAGCGCGGGAGCGGCCGAGACGCTCGGTCGGGACGCGGGCGGTGCGAGCCGCTTGGGCGCGCGCTTGCAGACTCGGCGCGAATGACTTGGCGATCGCCGTAGTGTGCGTCAAGCTTTGCCCGCTCACATCAAGCTTCGAAGGGGAGGACGACATGCCAGCAGCAAAGAAGCCCACGACGCGTACGCCCCCGGCACGATCGCGGAACGGCACGCCCACCGCAAGCCGAGCCGCCACTCGCCGTGACGTGGAACGGCAGGTCGCGCGCGTCGAGAAGCTGCTCGGCGACGCGGGCGACGCCCTGCAGCTGCTCGCCAAGGACATCGGCCGCGGCGCGGAGGACGCCTACCAGGAACTCGTCCGGACGGCCAAGGCATTGCGGCGCGACGCCGAGCGGACCAACAAGCGGATGCTCAAGGACTTCGACAAGCTGCGCGGCGCGCTCACCCCCTCGGGTGCGACTCGACGCTCGTCGAGCACAACCGCAACCGCTGGCCGCGCCCGAAAAGCGAACGCGCCGAGTGCGCCAGCCGCGACTCGGTCCGCGCGGGCTCGCACCGTCGCCAGCTCGGAGCCGTCAACCGAGGCGAGACGCTCCCGGGGTACCGCCGGCGCGGCGAGTTCGACCCGAACAACCCGTGCGAGTCGCTCCCAAGGCACCCGCACCGCCGCTGGCTCTAAGCGGACGACCGGCGCCGCCCGCGGCCGCGCACGCTCGAACCCGAAACCGACCGCGGGATAGATAGGACCCCCGCCGGGACCGCACGCGAGCTCCAGCCGCAGACCCAGCGCCGATCAGCCACACGGTGCGCCCGATCGGTCCACGCTTCACCCACGCCGCGACGACGCGCCCGGTGTCTCGACGCGCGTCTCACGACGCGGTGGACCGGGAAGAGCCTGGTCGGCGAAAGGCACAATCTGCTCCGCTGACACCGCGTTGCTCCAATGCATGTAATCCAGCGGCGCGCGCCCGTCGTCCGACTCCTGCTCTTCGTTTGTCAGAAGCGTTTTGCTCGCGACGCTGACTTCCCTGCTGTGCGCGCGGAAGGCGCTGACGGCGCGGCTCCGGTGTTTGTAAGTTCGCTGCACGCGTGAAATGCGGCGGGCGGTCGCGGTGGTTAGGCGTTCTGTTGCTGGCGTGGTGTGTAGCTTGCGCTGGACATGGCCAGCAATCGCGGGGACATCGATCGCCGGGTGATCCGCGCGGCCGAGGCGGCGCTTGCGAAGCGCAAGTTCGTGACCGCGATCGACGTGCTGGTCGGCGTCGGCTGGCTCGAGCCGCGTCGGGTTGATGAGTGGCGCCAGGGCCGCGTCGAGTATCTCGAGCGGGTCACAGTCGCGAATCTGGGGAAGATCTCGACGGCGATGCGCTCGTTTCGCCGGTGGGCGCAGGCGCGTGGGCTGAAGCCGAGCGAGACCGCTTACCTTGCGCGCACACGGGACCGCCGGCCGCTGCGGTTCTCCAAGTCAGGGGACCCCGGGATCGAGCAGGCGTACCGCACGCATTGGGTCTCCCCGGAGCTGTCGGAGAAGAAGCGCGCGAGGTTGGCCGAGCGCGAGAGCCGCCCGCCCGAGCTGGTGGTCGTCTCTCCGCTGCGCGACTTCACCTGTTCGGCGTGCGGAGAGGAGCAGGGTGGCTGGTTGATCATGGAGGACGGTGGGCCCGTGTGCATGGCGTGTGCGGACATGGCCCACCTCGTGTTCTGGCCCTCGGGGGACGCGGCGCTGACGCGGCGGGCGAAGGCGGGCAGCCGCCTGTCGGCGGTGGTCGTGCGCTTCAGCGGCAGCCGTAGGCGCT
>VAWT01000207.1 GCA_005883415.1 Actinomycetota bacterium
AGCGGGCCCACGACCGAAAAGGCGGCCCGCGGCGATCCAGGTGGCGGGGGCGGTAGCTGGCCTCCGGCGGGCACCCTCCCGGCCGTGGGACGCAACCCAACGATCCCGCACGCGGCCGCCGGCATGCGGATGGACCCGCCATAGTCGGTGCCGAGGCCGAGCGGCACCAGCCCCGCCGCGATGGCCGCGGCACACCCCCCGCTCGACCCGCCCGGCGAGCGACCGGGCCTGAACGGGTGGCGCGTCTCAGCGAACAGGGCGTTTCCGGTCCATGGAGTCAGCGCCAGCTCCGAGCAGTTGGTCTTTCCGACCAGCACTGCGCCTGCTTTGCGAAGCAGCGCCACCGCCGGCGCATCAGCGTTCGATACGTGACCGGCGAATGCCTGGCTGCCGGCCTGCGAGGGCACGCCCGCGCTCGCGAGCACGTCCTTGGCCGTGCAGGGCATTCCCGCCAGCGGACCGGGGGCTGCCTCTCGCTCGAGCTCCCGGGCAGCTTGCACGGCGTCGGCGCGGAGCGTGACGATAGCCCCGGATCGGTCGGCTTTGATCCGCTCGAGCGTCGCCGCGATCGCGGTGGCGAAGTCTCTGCCGGACGCGCTAGGGTGGCGGTCAGTCACGGTCATCGAACGGGGCTAAGCGTTGCACGTACCCGGGTTAGTCAAGATCGACGCCGCACAGGAGCGAGAATTGATCGTCGACGTGCTGCGCCAGCTCGGCGCAAGCGCCGACGAGGCCTCCGAGCAGGCGAGCGCCCTGGTTGAGGGGGACCTCCGCGGACGTCACTCGCATGGCGTGCAGCGCCTGCCGGTGATCGTGGAGCGCCTCCGGGCCGGGCTCATCCGCCCGGGCGCGAGTCACCACGCAACCTGGACGGCGGAGGCCATGCTGAGTGTGGACGGCGGGTTCGGGTTCGGAGCGCACGTGGCCAGGCGGGTGGTGGAGATGATCTCCGAGCGTGCGGCTCGCACCGGTCTCGCGGCGGCGGCAATCCGCAATGCAAGTCACCTAGGCATGCTCGCCCCTTACGTCGAGTACTTGGCCACGAATGGGTTGGTGGCGCTCGCATTCACTACGAGCGAGGCGCTCGTCCATCCGTGGGGCGGGCGGGTTGCGCTGGTCGGGACCAACCCCGTTGCGATCGCGCTGCCCGCCGGCGGCGAGCCGTTTGTGATGGACATGGCCACCGGCGCCATATCCAAGGGCGAGGTGATCGCGCGGCGCCTCCGGGGCCAGGACCTGCCGCCCGGCGCCGCCGTAGATGCCGAGGGTCGCCCCACCGTCGACCCCGTCGCGGCCGACCGCGGGGCAATATCCCCGTTTGGGGGGTCCAAGGGGTTCGCGCTAGGCCTGGCGATCGAGTTGCTGGTGGCGGCCCTGACTGAGACCGAGCTGGGCCAGCGCGTCCGCGGGACGCTGGACGTCACCGATCCGGTGACCAAGGGCGACGTCCTGATGGTGTTCGATCCGGTTGCCTGCGGCGTTCAGCCGTTCAGCGAGCGGCTCGGCGCGTACCTGCGCGAGCTGCGCGACAGCCCGCCGGCGCCAGGGTCGCAGGGAGTGACGATTCCGGGCGACCGCATGCGGGCGGAGCGCCGTCGCCGTCTGAGGGAGGGAATTCCGCTGCCGGAAGGGCTGTGGCGCGAACTCGTCGCGCTCCGTGAGGGCGTCGATCGGGAGGCCTCGGCCCGTGCCTGAAACTGGTGTTCTGCGTGCGCCGCGGGAGTTGCTGTTTGGAGCGGGCATCGCCGACGCGACGGGCGAGCTCGCCCGCCGTCTGTCGGATCGCGTCCTGGTGGTCACCGACGCTGCGCTCGCCGCGGGCGAAGCCGCGCGCCGCGTGTTGGACAGCCTGCGCTCGCAGGGGCTCGAGGTGGAGCTGTTCGACGGCACGGTTCCGGAGCTGCCGATGGACGTCGTGCTGGACGCCATCGGACGCGCGCGTCGCACCGCGCCGCGCTGCATGATCGGCCTGGGGGGCGGCAGCAGCATCGACCTGGCCAAGCTCGTCGCGCTCGGCGTGGCCCACGGCGAGGACCTGCGGAGCTTCTACGGCGAGGAACAAGTTCCGGGGCCGGTCGCGCCGGTGATCGCCATCCCCACAACGGCGGGCACCGGTTCGGAAGTGACGCCGGTCGCCGTGCTCACCGATCCCGAGGCCGTGCTCAAGGTCGGGATCTCGAGCCGACACCTGATTCCCACCTACGCCGTCGTCGATCCGGTCATGAGCCACGGCTGCCCGCCGCGGGTCACGGCGCACGCCGGCATCGACGCCCTCGCGCACGCGGTCGAGGCCTTCACGGCGGCCGACCGGCGCCTGCCGCCGGGCACGAACGCCGTGTTCGTCGGCAAGAACTCCCTCTCGGACGCGTTTGCGCTGCTCGCCGTTAGCCACATCGCGCCGCACCTGCTGGCGGCCCAGCGCGATGAGCCCGACGCGCGCGCTGCGGTCGCCTATGGAAGCCTGTGCGCCGGCCTGGCCTTCGGCACCGCCGGCACCGCGGTCGCGCACGCACTCCAGTACCCGATCGGGGCCCGTACCAATACCCCGCACGGCTTGGGCACCGGGCTGCTGCTGGCCTACGCGATGCGCTTCAACCGATCCGCGCGAGTGGCCGAGCTGGCCGCCATCGGGCGGGCGATGGGCGTGACCGGCGACGGGCACAACGACGAACGGGCCGCCGACGAGGCGATCGGCGCCGTGGCCGAGCTGGCGAGCGCCGTCGGGCTCCCGACGAGCCTGGCCGAGCTGGACGTGGCCGAGGGGGAGCTTCCGGGGCTGGCCCGCCAGGCGCTTGGCGTCGGGAGGCTGATCGTCAACAACCCGCGCGAGCTCGGTGAGGAGGAACTGCTCGAGATCCTGCGCGCGGCGTGGCGAGGCGAGCTGGCGCGACCGGCGCCCGTCAGCGTCAGTTGACGGTGACCGTCGAGGAGGCCGCCTCTGAGGCCAACCGCCCACGTGGGGGGCGTCGGAGCCGCTCATGCGACGTCAGCAGCAGGATCAGCAGGATCACGCCGGTGATCGCGAAGAGCAGCCACATAGCGAGTGTGAACGAGCCAGCAGCGTCACGCAGCAGGCCGAGCACGACCGGTCCGATCGCAGACAGCGTGTAGCCCGCACCCAGCATCAGCGCCGCCATCGCGCCGACGTCCGACGGGTGGTCGGCGACGTCGAGCGGCATCGTCATCATCGAAGGGAACAGTAGCCCGAGACCGGCACCGATCATCGCCGCCCAGGCCCAGCCGCCGGCGGGGACGAGGATCGCTCCCAGTAAGCCGCCGAGCTGGAGGATCGCGCCCGCCGCCAGCCACAGCCGGCGTGAACCGAACAGATCACCGCGGAAAGCCAAGAGCAGGCTCACCGGAACCGTGACCCCGTTGACCACGGTGAGCAGCGCACCGGCGCTGGCATGACTCCAGCCCCGTTCGGTGAACGATGAGGGCAACCAGGCGTTGATCCCGTAGTAGGTGATCGACACCAGCCCGAATATCGCGACCAGCAGCCAGCCGGTGCCGCTGCGTAACGGCAGACGCCGGGGCCGGGCGGCGGCTGCGACGCGCGATCCATAACCGCGACTGAGCCATGCCCACGCGAGCACCAACGCACCCGTGCACAGCGAGAACACCGTCAGTGAATCGCGCCAACTACCGAGCGCATGTGCCAACGGCACAGCCACCGCCGCCGAGAGCGCCGCGCCAAGGCTTATGCCCGTGGCGTAGGTGGCGGTGGCGAGCACCGGTCGCCGTGGCCACGACTCCCTGACGACGCTCGGCAGCAGGCTGCCGGCCACCGCGATGCCGATGCCTACCGGCATGGTGAGGACGATCACGGCCAGGGCCGGCTTCGCCTGCGCGCGCGCCACGCCGAAGATGGCGATCAGCACCAAGGCGCCGGCGATCGTCCAGCGGTGTCCGGCCCGGCGGGCGATCACGAAAGCGCTCGGCGCGAACAGACCCATACAGAGGACGATCGCCGTCGACAGAAGGCCCGCCACCGAGTGCGACACGCGGAGGTCCGCGCGAATCGTCGACAGCAGGGGACCGACTCCCACCAACTG
>VAWT01000208.1 GCA_005883415.1 Actinomycetota bacterium
CGCTCTCCGGGCTGGCGGTGGGCGTGAAATCGGGCGAGTCAAACCAGAACCAGAACTCGGTCGAGCTGAAGACGCTGCGCTCGTTGGAGGCGATGATCCCGATCCCGACGTGGCGGCCCTCGGCCCGCGCCCGGTCGCGCTCGGCGACCCAGTGCTCGTAGTCTCCGATCTCGAGCAGCTTGTCCACCACCGCCTGGTAGTTGCCGCTGTCGTAGATGTTCCCGGTCGGCGTGCGATAGGGGAATTGGTCGGGGGTGATCAGGTTCCGCCTGCGCAACTCGACCCGGTCCATTCCTAGCTCCCCGGCAACCATGTCGACCAGCCGCTCGAGCATCCAGTTCGATACCTCCGCGCCGAAGCCGCGGTACGCGCCCTGCTGATTCTTGTTTGTCAAAACGGCGTGGAGCGTGAACTGAACGTGCTTTATCTGGTACGGACCGACAATCTGCGACAGCCCGTTGCCGTGGGTGCCGGTGCCGAACTGAAGGTAGGCGCCATAGTCATCGACGCAGTCGATGCGCAGCGCGTGGAGCGTCCCGTCGTCGTCGAACGCGATCTCGGCGTCGTACCAGCGATCGGAACCGCAGTGGTCGTTGTTCGTTATGTGGGTGATGCGATCCTCCACGTACTTCACGGGGCGGCCGGCGACCATCGACAAAAAGCCGGCGAATGTCGGCACCTTGTGCATGAAGAACTTCGAGCCAAAGCTGCCCCCAGCCGCGACCGGCACGACCTTCAGCTTGCTCGCCGGGATCTTGAGGGAGTCGGCGATCAGCCAATGGAAGTAGGTGAAGTTCATCGAGTTGGCATAGATCGTCACGACGCCCGTGCCCGCGTCGTAGTCGCCGATCGCGCCGTTGGTGTCCATCGGCATGCCCGTCGACCGCGGCCAGCGCAGCTTCGCCCGCACCTGACGCGAGGCGTCCCTGAAGGCGCCGTCCACGTCCCCGAAAGTGAACGTCCGCTCGTACGCGACATTCGTCTGGAGCTTCTCGTGCACCAGCGGGGCATCTTCGGCTTGAGCGGCGAAGGGATCGACCACCGCCGGCAGCGGGTCATACTCGACCTCGATCAGATCGCAGGCGTCCTCCGCTACGTAGCGGTCCTCGGCGATCACGGCAGCCACGGTCTCCCCGTAATGACGCACCTTCTCGATCGCGATCATGTCCTGGATGATCGGCCCGGCGCCGAACGAGGGAAGGGGGCCCGCCCTCGCGGCGACGTCGGCCCCGGTCAGGACCTTGATCACGCCCGGCAGCTGCTCGGCCTTCGACGTATCCACGTTCACGATCCGAGCGTGGGCATGGGGGCTCCGAACGATGGCCGCATGCGCCATCCCCGGCAGGCTGATGTCATCGATGTAGCGTCCCTCGCCGCGCAGAAAGCGCGGGTCCTCCACGCGGTTGAGGCTCTTGCCGATCCAGCGGCGCCCCGCCTGCTTTAGGGCCGTCTCCATCTGGATCTTGGCCGCGCCGGGATGCTGCTCGATGCCCGTCTGGCGGCCAACGGTCATGGCACGTCCGCCATTCGAATCGACTCGGCCGTCTGCTGCAGGCTCGCCGCCGATTGGACCGCGTCGACGATCTGCTGATAGCCGGTGCAGCGGCACAGCACACCGCTGATCGCCTCGCGGATCGCGCGCTCGTCGGCCTCTCCGGGGTGATCGCGCAGGAACTCCTTAGCCCTCAAGAGCATGGCGGGCGTGCAGAACCCGCATTGGAGCGCATGGTGCTCGCGAAACGCCTCCTGGAGCTCATCCAGCTCGCCGTCCCGGCCGGCGAGCGACTCGACGGTCTCGATTGCGTGGCCGTTCGCCTGGACGGCGAACATCAGGCACGAACGGACGTTCACGCCATCGAGCAGGACGTTGCAGTTCCCGCAGAAGCCGTGCTCGCAGGCGAGGTGAGTGCCCTTGAGGCCAAGGTCTTCGCGGAGCAAGTCGGCTAGCGTTCGCCGTGGCTCCACCTCCCGCTCGTGCCAGCGGCCGTTGACCTCGATCCGGACTGGCAGCGTGGGGGTCATGCGGCCTCCTCGGCCCGGGCGGTCGCCTCGCGCAGCGCGCGGTGGGCGAGGACCGGCGCGACCCTGCGCCGGTAGGCCGCTGAGGCGTCGATGTCGTCGGCAGGGTTGATCGCTGAAAGCAGATCTAAAAGCGCCCCTTCGTTTTCGATCGCAGCCGAGGCGTCGACGTGGTACGGAGTATCGGCCACCCGACGATCAGCTCGTCCCGTTCCAGCTCGGTCATATGCGGACCGCGGAAGAAATCCCTGATCCTGATCGTGCGCTCGCGGCTCGCCGAGCGGACATCGATCGAGGCATCGAGGGCAACGGCGGCAGCGGTCAGCTCGGCCCACGGTGCCGCGAACGCGAGCGATCCCGCAACGGTTCCGCGCCGGCGCGTCTCCTGGTAGCCGACGAACCGGGCTGCTTCCCGCAGCAGCGGGCAACCCTCAGCGATCAGCTGATCCTCGAGCAGCGTTTGCTGACGGACGAGCGCGCCGAGATGAAGTTCGCCGTCGCGGAGCTCGATCGTCTCAAGCTCCCTGACACCATTGATGTCGACGAGCGCGCTGGGCTTGTCGACCCGGAACTTCATCAACTGCACGAGGCTCTGCCCCCCGGCGAGCACTCGCGCGCCGTCGCCTCGGGCCAATAGCTCGACGGCCTCCTCGACCGTCGTGGGGGCGTGGTACTCGAAGGGTGCCGGCTTCATTCTGCTCCCGCTCGGCACCCTACTGGGGATGACGCCGAATGCAAAGCGAGAGGAGTCGTCTGCACCGGAGTCCGGTTGTGAAGCGGGCCTGGTGGATCAGGAAGTCCCGATCACCGGCGCTGGGTCCTCGATCATGGCGACGACATCGGAGACAAAGGCGCCCAACGTGTGTCCGTCAAGGACACGGTGATCGCCCGCCACGGCCAGCGTCACGATCGGCCGCACCGCCACCTGTCCATCGAGCGCGACGGGACGGTCCTGTACGCGTCCGACGCCGAGGTTGGCCACCTCGCCGGGCTTGATGATCGGCGTCCCCAGCCATACCCCGAGGGGCCCGTAGTTGTTGAGCGTGAACGTACCCCCGGCCAGTTGCTCGGGCCGGAGGCGCCGCTCGCGCGCTGCGGTGGTCAGCTCGGCCACCTCGAGCGCGAGGTCAAAGAGCTGCTTGGCATCGGCGTTCCGCACCACGGGGACGAGTAGGCCGTCCGGCGCCGCGGTTGCGATGCCGATGTTGTACTCGCCGTGGAGCGCAATCTCCTCGCGTTCCATGTCGATTGACGCGTTTACGCACGGATGCCGCCGCAGGCCCTCGGCGGCGACCCGCACCAGCAATGGCGTGATCGTCAGCGCGCGGCGCAGCCGCTCGCCGTCCGCCCGATCTCGCATCTGGTCGCGCCAGCGGATGAGCGCGGTCGCGTCCACCTCGCGGTAGTCGATGATGTGCGGGATCGTGCGCCAGGCCTCGGTCATCGTCCGTGCGATTGTCCGGCGCACCCCGCGCAGCGGAACCAGCCGAGCCGGGCTTCCGGGGTGCCCCAGATCCTCCAGTTCGATCCGTCCCCCCGGACCGCTCCCCTCGACCGCGGCCAGGTCGATGCCCAGCTCGCTCGCCCGCTTGCGGACGGCGGGGGAAGCCAGTGGAGCCTTCGGCGTGGCGGCGGGAGCTGCGCGCGGGGGCTTGGGCGTGGCGGCGTGAGCTGACCCTGACGAGACCGCCGGCGGTTCTGCCGCCCGCTCCGGCTCGAACACCGCCATCACCGTCCCGACCGGCACCAGTTCACCGACCTTGACCCTGAGCTCGAGCACCCGCCCGCTCGTCGGGCAGGGAATCGTGACCGTGGCCTTGTCGGTTTGAACGTCGGCCATCGGCTCATCCTCGCGCACGACCTGCCCCTCGGACACGTACCACTCGATGAGCTCGCCGGCATCGATGCCTTCCCCCACGTCGGGAAATCTGAACTCGAGTGGCATCTGGTCAGCCAGCCTGCATCACGCGGCGGATCGTGCGCAGTGCGCGCTCGGCGCTGGGGACGTACAGCGCCTCCAATGAGGAGATCGGGTAAGGAGTGTCCGGCGCCGCGACACGCGCGATCGGAGCGGTCAGCGACCAGAACGCTTCTTCCACGATCGTTGCCACTACCTCGGCGCCAAAGCCCGCGGTGAGCGGCGCCTCGTGGATCACCACGGCTCGCCCCGTGCGCGCCACTGCTTCGCCCAGCCCCCCCGCGTCGAGCGAAACCAGCGTGCGTAGATCGACCACCTGGCATGAGATACCCTCAGCAGCCCCCAGCTCGGCGGCCTGCTCGGCCACCACCACCGCCGCGCTCCACGCGACCAGCGTGACGTCGCTGCCTTCACGCACGGTCCGCAGCCGGCCGAACTGGGTCGCGTAGTCGTCCTCCGGGACCTCGTCCTTGATCAGCCGGTAGCCGCGCAACGGTTCGCAGAACAGCACCGGGTCCTCGCCGCGGATCGCCTCGGTGAGCAGTCCCTTGGCGTCGCGCGCGCTGGCGGGCATCACCACCTTCAGCCCCGGCGAGTTGGCGTATTTTGCCTCGTGGGCGTCGGAGTGCATCTCGGGTGTGCGGACGTTGCCGCCGAACGGAGCACGGATCACAACCGGGATTGGAAAGCGGCCCTGCGAGCGAAAGCGCATCCGCGCCACCTGGCCCTCGAGCTGATGGAACGCCTGCGAGGCGAAGCCCAGGAACTGGATCTCGGGAACCGGTCGCAGGCCGCTGCACGCGAGTCCGACCGCCGAGCCGACGATGACCCCCTCGGCCAGCGGCATGTCGACGACGCGATCCTCGCCGAAGCGCTGCTGGAGACCTTCGGTGGCGCGGAACATGCCGCCGTTTCGGCCGATGTCTTGGCCGAGCAGGATGATCCGCTCATCGCGCGTCATCTCGGCGGCGAGGGTCGCGCGGATCGCCTCCACCATGTTTAGGACGGGCATCTAGAGGCCGTCCTCCAGCGCACGACGCTGAGCAGCCAGCCGCGCCGGCTCCTCGCCGTAGACGTGGTCGAAGATCTGCGCTGGGTGCGGACCCGGATGGGCCTCGGCGGCCGCTAGCGCGCCCGCCACCTCCTGCTCGATCTCTGTCCGCATCCGCTCCTCGACCTCAGCTTGCAGAACGCCCGAGTCCTCCAGAAAGGCTCGCAGCCGGGTCAGTGGGTCTAGCGCGCGATGTACCTCGAGCTCCGCTGGGTCGACGTAGCGCGTGGGGTCGTCGGCGGTGTTGTGCGGGCCCATGCGGTACGTGCGGGCCTCGATCAGCGTCGGGCCTTCGCCCGCGCGAGCGCGGGCGACCGCCCTGCTTGTCGCGTCGTAGACCGCAAAGAAATCGTCGCCGTCCACCAGCTCACCTGGAAAGCCGTAGCCCGCGGCCCGGGAGGCGAGGCTGGGTGCGGCGGTCTGCTTGCGCACCGGCGTGGAGATCGCCCAGCCATTGTTCTGGAGCAGGAAGATCACCGGCGCGCGGCGCAGCCCGGCGAGGTTGCAGGCCTCGTGGAAGTCACCTTCGGAGGAGCCACCATCACCGAAGTACACGCACACAACGCCGTCCAGACCCTGGTGCCGCAGGCCCCAGGCCAGTCCCACGGCGTGCGGTAGCTGGGTGGCGAGCGATATCTGGTAAGGCAGCAGCTTGACGCCGTCAGGCATGCGGTTGCCCTCCGGGTTGCCCTTGAAGTACAGAAAGAATCGCTCGAGCGTGTAGCCGTGACGGAGCATCGCCGGGAGCTCCCGGTACTGGGGCACGACCCAATCGCGGACCGGGTCGAGTGCCCGCGCCGACCCGACCACCGACGCCTCCTGCCCGTGCACGGGAGAGAACGTGCCAAGCCTGCCTTGGCGCTGGAGATTGGAGGCACGCTCATCGACCCGGCGCGAGAGCAGCATCAGCCGGAAGGCGGCGAGGAGCTCGTCCACGGGCAGCGGTGGACGGGAACCGTCGGGCACGGTGCCGTCAGGCGCAAGGATGCGCGTCGGGGCCGGCCTCTCGGTAGCTGTTGCCACTGCGCCCACTCGGTTACCTCTAAAAGCCACCGTAGCCGACCCATCCGCCATCGACAAGCACGTGCGATGCGGTCATGTAGGAGGCGCCGTCAGAGGCCAGGAACGCGACCACCCGCGCTACCTCCTCGGGCGTGGCCAGCCGCCCCAACGGCGTACGACGCTCGATGTCGTGCTGGTCGAAGCCGCCGCGGCGCATATTCTCCTTGACCAGC
>VAWT01000209.1 GCA_005883415.1 Actinomycetota bacterium
GGGGTCGACTTCGGCACCGAGTCGGCTCGCGCACAGCTGCTCGATGTTCGCACGGGAGAGGAGCTGGCGGCCAGCGTCACTCCGTACCCCAGCGGCGTGATCGACCACTCGCTGCCGGACAGCGGTCGGCAGCTCCCGCCCGACTGGGCTCTTCAGGACCCAGACGACTGGGTGCTGGCGATCGAGACCTCCGTCCCGGCGGTGCTCCGCGAAGGCTCTGTCCCAGCCGACGCGGTGTTCGGCATCGGTGTCGATTTCACCTCCTGCACGGTGCTGCCCGTCACGGGCGAGGGGGTGCCACTGTGCAAGCTCGAGCGCTGGCGCTCGCACCCCCATGCGTGGCCCAAGCTCTGGAAGCACCACGCGGCGCAGCCCGTGGCGGACCGGCTGACCGATGTTGCCTTGGAGCGGCAGGAGAGCTTCATCGGGCGCTACGGGGGTCGGATCTCCTCCGAGTGGTATTTCCCAAAGCTGATCGAGCTGTGGCTCGAGGACCGCGAGGTCTACGACGCGGCGGGCGGGTTCATCGAGGCCACCGACTGGATCGTGTGGCACCTGACCGGGGCCGAGCGCCGCCCGCGGACGACCGCCGGCTACAAGGCACTGTGGTCGCCGGAGACCGGCCTGCCGCCGACCGAGTACTTTCAGGCGGCCTACCCGGGCTTCGACCATCCCGCCGCCAAGCTCGGCAACGCATTCGTGCCCCTGGGCACGACCGCGGGGACGCTTCGCGCCGAGGTGGCCGAGGAGCTCCGCCTGCCCGGCTCAACGCCGGTGGCAGTGGGCAACGTCGACTCTTTCGCATCAGTCCCGGGCGCCGGAGTGTCGAAGCCCGGCACGTTCGTCTCCGTGGTCGGCACCTCGATCTGCGACATGGCGGTCCACCCGCGGGAGATCCGCCTGCCGGGGATCACGGGCGTGGTTCGGGACGGGATCTTGCCCGGCGTGTACGGATACGAGGCGGGACAGGTGGCCGTCGGCGACATGCTCGCCTGGTTCCTACGCGAGATCGCTCCCCTCGGCTCGACCTACGCCTCGCTGGAAGCCGAGGCGGCCCGAATCGCTCCCGGCGCAACGGGGCTAGTGGCGCTCGACTGGTGGAACGGCAACCGCTCGATCCTCGCCGACGCCGACCTCACTGGTGTCATCTGCGGGCTGACGCTCCAGAGCACACCCCCCCAGATCTACCGCTCGCTCATGGAGTCGATCGCGCTGGGCAACCGCCGGATCATCGACAACTTCGCCGAGAATGGCCTCGAGATGTCCGAGATCGTCGCCTGCGGCGGCGTAGCGATCTCGAGCCCCCTGCTGATGCAGCTGTTCGCGGATGTGAGCGGGCTGGCGGTGCACGTGCCGGCCTCGAGCGAGGTCCCGGCCCGCGGGGCGGCGCTGTTCGCCGCTGTCGCGGGCGGCGCCTTTGCCGATATCGACGCCGCGATCACCGCCACCCGCCCGCCGGTCGCCACCACCTACACGCCGGATGAAGGCGCCAAGCAGATTTTTGATCGCCTCTACGCGATCTACCGCAACCTGACCGACCTGCTCGGCCGTAGCCACGTCGAGCTGCTCCACGACCTGAAACGAATCCGCACCGAGAGGACAGCGGCGTGAGTGCCGAACAGCGACCGCGGATCGGCTTGCTCGGGATCATGCAGGAGCTCTACGACGACATGATCCCGGGCATCACCGATCATCAGGCGGGCTACGCCCGGGACGTGAGCGAGCGCCTGAACAGCGCGGCTGAAGTCGTCTTCACGCGCCCGGCCCGCAACCGCGAGGACATCGAAGCCGTGACCCGCGAGCTGATCGCCGACGACGTCGACGGGATCGCGATCGTCATGCTCACCTACGGGCCCGCGATGCGTTCCGTGCGCGCGCTGATCGAGACGCCGCTCCCGCTGGCTCTGCTCAACATCCAGCCAGAGCGGTCGGTCACCGCGGAGTGGGACATGGCCTCTCTGACGTACAACCAGGGGATCCACGGAGCCCAGGACCAGGCCAACGCGCTTGTTCGCGCCGCGATCCCGTTCTCCGTGATCACCGGAGATTGGCGCTCGGAGCGCTTCAGCCAAGAGTTCGCCGACTGGGCCCGAGCGGCACACACCGTCACCGGGCTCCGCAGTACCCGGATCGCGCTGCTCGGCTACCCCATGAACGGGATGGGCGACATCCTTTATGACCCGCCGGCGCTGCTGCGCCGCGTTGGCCCGACGATCGTAAGCGAGGACCTGGGAGGGCTCGCGTCTCGGGTCCGGGCCGTTTCCGACAACGAAGTCGATGCGCTCGTCTCAGAGCACCGCGAGCGGTTCGCGGTAGCCCCGGACCTCCCGCGCCACCGACACGGTTATGCGGCGCGGCTCGAGCTGGCGATCCGCGCCATGCTCGAAGATCACGGCTACCGCGGGTTCTCGTTTCACTTCGACTCGATCGGCGGCGACGGCCGGTTCGAGCAGCTGCCGCTGCTCGCGGCCTCCGACCTGATGGCCGATGGCTACGGCTACGCGGCTGAGGGAGACACCAACACCGCCTCGCTGATGTGCGCCGCGCAGGTGCTGATTGGAAGTGCCCACTTCTCCGAGATGTACGCCATGGACTGGGACCTCGATTCGGTCCTGATAAGCCACATGGGCGAAGGCAACTGGAGGGTCGCCCGCACCGACCGGCCCGTGCGGCTGATCGACCGCGAGCTCGGAATCGGTGGGCTGGACAACCCGCCGACGCCGGTGTTCTCCGCCCAGCCGGGACCCGCCACCACCGCGGGTCTGGTGCCGATCGAGGGCGAGTATTGGAGACTGCTGGTGGCTCGAGGCGAGGTCCTCGATACGCCGGAGCTGCCCAAGGTGGAGATGCACCACTTCCATTTCAGGCCCCAACTGGGGATGGAGCCGTTCATGGACCAGTGGCTGCATGTCGGCGGGCCGCACCACTTCGTGCTGAACCTGGGCCAGCACACCGGCCGCTGGCGACGGCTGGCCGAGCTCCTGGAGCTCGAGTACCTGGAGCTGTGAGTGCTTGAGGAGCTGCGTCGGGAAGTGCTGGTCGCCAACCGGGCGTTGTCGACGCACGGCCTAGCGACGCTCACCTGGGGCAACGCGAGCGGTATCGATCGCGGTTCCGGAGTCGTGGCGATCAAGCCGAGCGGCGTTGCCTACGAAGAGTTGACCGCCGATGACATCGTGCTGGTCGATCTAGACGGCCGCTTGGTCGAAGGCGATCGTCGACCCTCGACCGACACGCCGACTCACCTCTCCCTCTACCAGGCCTTCGACGAGATCGGTGGCGTCGTCCACAGCCACTCCACGTGGGCAACCGCCTGGGCCCAGGCGCAGCGCGAGATCCCGGTGCTGGGGACCACCCACGCCGATTTGTCTGCCCACCCCATTCCGCTCACGCGGCCGCTCACCGAGTCCGAGGTCTCCGACAGCTACGAAGCGTCCACCGGCGCGGCGTTGGTGGAGGCGGTGTCAGCCCGCGGGCCGGCGGAGCTGCCGGGCGCGCTGGTTCGCAGCCACGCACCGTTCTGCTGGGGCAAAGACCCGTCGTCGGCGGTTGAGAACGCGGTCACGCTGGAGGAGGTGGCGCGGATGGCGCTGCTCACCCTGCTGCTCGATCCGCACGCGGCACCAGTGGCCGACACGATCCGCTCCAAGCACTTCGAGCGCAAGCATGGCCCGGCCGCCTACTACGGGCAGCTATAGAACTACCAGTGGGGTCGGCGGGGTCGCGTCCGCCCCCGTCGGCGGACGCGACCCTTGCGCGCGAGGAGATCACCGCGCGACGCCGAGCTTGTAAATCGTCGTCGAGTTGAACACCTGGCCCGGGTTCAGAACGGTCGAGGGGAAGTTCGGCTGGTTCGGGGAGTTCGGGAAGTGCTGCGTCTCCAGCGTGAACCCGTCCGTTTGCCGATACGTGCGTCCGCTCGGACCGACCAGGTCACCGACCAGGAAGTTGCTCGAATACAACTGCACTCCGGGCTGGTCGGTGGAGGTGGTGAGCGTCCGACCGCTGGCGGGATCCTCTGCGAACGCGGCCAGGCGTAGCCCGGATCCGTTCAGCACCCAGTTGTGGTCATCCCGATCCTTCGCCGGCCAGATTGAAGTAGGTGTGGTTGGTGAAGTTGACGACTGTCGGCTTGCTGGTGGTCGCCCGGTAATGGATTCGCAGAGCGTTCGAGTTGGTGAGGGTGTACGTAACAACTGTCGTGACCGCTCCGGGGAAACCGTTGTAGCCGTCGGGGTCCGTATAGGTCAGCTGGAGACCGACCGCGCCCGTGCCGCGGAACGTGGCGCCGGCCCACACCTTGGTGTTGAAAGCGTTAGGTCCGCCGTGCAGCGTGTTGATGTTGTTCGTGCCGTTGTTGCCGGGGAGGTTGTAGGTGACGCCGTTCAGCGTGAACTGATGGTTAGCGATCCGGTTCGCGTAACGACCAATGATCGCTCCGAAGTAGGTGTCGCCGGAGCCGCCCGCCGCCGGCCACGGCTGGTTTTGGAAATCGTTCACGTAACCCGACAGGCTCGGGAACCCCAACGCGACGTTTCGCACGCGGCCCCTGCGGTCAGCAGCGTAGATCGACTGCACCACACCGCCGTAGTCACTGATTCTGACCTTCATCCGGTGGGCATTAGTCAGCGTGTAGAGGTGGACGGTTTGCCCGTTGACAGTGCCCCACGTCTGGACCGTGATGTTCGGCCTCGCGGCCGCACTGCGCGCTCTCCCGCTGCTCGCATGGGCCAGTCCTCCCATGCCCAAAGCGACGACTGCTCCAGCCAGGACGATGACCAAAGCGGTGGCGAACACCCTTGTGCTGCGCCAAAGCGCGTACTGCATAGATCCTCCCTTCGTCTGCTTGCGCCCAGCGTGCTCCGCGAGCCGCATTACCTCTGCGCCGGAGTCTACCCAAATTGTGAGCGCTCACACAACAGGGCGACGTGCCCCCACGTAGAGGCGGGATCGGTCGGCTCAATTTGCGTGACCGCTCACAACGGACGGTCTCCGAGGAGCTCCACGCAACCCCAGATCCGCGCAGTGCAACCGCGGCATGATCCAATTTCCGGATGGCGCGAGTAGCCGCAGTCGCCCGGAAGCTCCGCAAGAGCGTGCGTGGCAGCCCCGTCCGCTGGATCATCGCCGTTGTGACGGTGGCTGTGGTCGCCGCCCTCATCTACCTGGCGATCGCGAAGCTCCACCCAGCGCAGGTCGGTCACCTACTAAGCAAGACCAAAGTTGGCTGGGCGGCGCTGGCGCTGGCGCTCATGATGATCGCGTTCGTGGCCCGAGGCGAGTCGTGGTATGCGGTGCTCCGGGCGGCCCTGCCTAACACCCACCTCGGCCGCGGAGTCGTCATGCGGGGGATCATGATCGGGATGGTCGGCTCGACGGTCGCCCCGGGGCGGCTGGGAGAGGCGGCGAGGGCTCTGGTGGTCGCACGCCGGCTTGGTGATCCCTCGCGCAACGTCGCGCTCGTGCTTGGCACGGTGGTTTCGCAGACGCTGATCAACCTCCTGGCGCTCGCGATCCTGGCCGCGGTGACGCTGCTAGGCGCGGCGATCTCCGGGGCACGAGCGGAGGCCATTATCGGCGTCGTCGCCGTCCCGGCGGTGATCGTCGCCATCGTGCTGCTCGGACCTCGCGCACTGCACCGGGCCTCGCTCTCGAAGGTGGGGTGGCTGCGCCGAGCGGCCGGCTGGATCGGCCACCAGCTGGCCCATTTTCGCCTGGGGCTGGTCGTGTTCAAGCGTCCTCGGGCCGCCGTCCATGCGGTCGGCACGCAGCTCGCCGCGTGGGCGCTTCAGCTGTTCGCGTGCTATGCCGTGATCCTTTCGCTCGGGCTCCAGCACCAGGCCAATCTGGTCGCGGCTGCGGCTGTGCTGCTCGCGGTCAATGTCACAGCAGTGATTCCGGTCACGCCTTCCAACGTTGGCGTGTTTCAGGCCGCCTGCATCGCAGTGCTGGCACCGTTCGGTGTCAGCGCCGCCCAAGGGCTAGCCTACGGGCTCATCCTGCAGGCAGTCGAGATCGTCGCTGCCGTCGGGATGGGCGTCCCCGCTTTGCTACGCGAAGGGCTGTCGGTGAGCGAGCTGCGGCGTGGGGCACACGAAGTGGAGACCCAGGACGAACAGCTCGGCGAGATGCCCCCCGATACGGACGCACCCGACGGACCGGCACACGAGGCCAAGACTTCGGCTGAGCAGTGATTATCGCCGCCGCAACCCCACACCTTCCGGGCGTCCTCCACAGCCTCGAGCCGACGCTCAACAACTATGGCTACCTGGCCGTTGGCGGACTCGTACTGCTCGAGGACTTCGGTGTGCCGGTCCCGGGCGAGACGATGCTGATTCTCGGAGCGGTTTACGCCGGCACGGGGAGGTTGAACATAGTCCTGGTCGGGGTGATCGGGTTCTGCGCGGCCGTTATCGGCGACAACATCGGCTTCGCCATCGGCCACTTCGGGGGCCGCCCCCTGGTGGAGCGCTTCGGCCACTACGTCTTTCTCACGCCTGAGCGGCTCGACAAGGCCACGCGGTTCTTCGAGCATCACGGCGGCAAGATCATCGTGGTCGCGCGGTTCATCGAAGGCCTGCGCCAGGCAAACGGAATCGTGGCCGGGATCAGCGGGTTGCACTGGGCCAAGTTCGTCGCCTTCAACGCCCTCGGGGCGGCCCTTTGGGTCGCGGTCTGGACGACGATCGGCTACGTGTCCGGCGACCACATCGACACGATCTACTACGACGCCACCCGCTACTCCACCTACTTCGCGATCGCGTTCGGGGTGGTGGTGCTGGCGTTGATCGGGAGGTTCATTTGGCGCCGGAGGCGAGCCAAGCGGGAGCGAGAGGCTCAGCCAGGCGAGGCGGGGGCTGAGGGCACCGCGGAATCCGAGCATGCCGAGGCGCCGGCCAAGCCCGGGCGCTGATCTAGACCGAGGGTGTCGAAGATGCGGGACACATGTTCCCGTCTCGTCGACACCCCTCCGCGCACGTGGTGTGCGCTACGCCCCCCTCACTGATTCCACTTATCTGCGGTCTTCTTCTTGTGGCCCGAGCTCTTGGCTCGCACGTCGGACTCGTCGACGGGACGCTCGCGCGACTCGAGCGACTCCTCCTCAGCCCTCGCGCGTGCCTCCTCTGACTTGCGCTCGGCTGCCTGGCGCATCCGCTCCGCCTGCTTCTCGCGTTCGTTCATCTCAAGGAGCTAGCTGGCCGCCGACGCCGGCGTCTAAACCTTGCCACGGCCTTGTTAAGGTTCCGGCAAGCGTTGGTAGCATGGCCTGATGCGGGATTTCCTTGCTGCCACGCGCGAGCGGGTCGTCGTCTTCGACGGCGGGATGGGTGCGACGCTCGAGCAGTTCGACCTGAGCCTTGAGGACGACTACAAGCTTCCCGGGCGCTGCCACGAGGCCCTCGTGCTCAACCGCCCGGATGTCATCGAGGGCGTCCACACCTCGATGCTCGACGCCGGTGCCCAGGTGCTCGAGACCGACACGTTCCAGGCCTCGCGCCTGAAGCTGTCGGAGTGGGGTCTCGAGGACCACACCCTCGAGATCAACCAGCGCGCCGCAGAGATCGCCCGCAAGGCGGCGGGCGAGGCCCGCTTCGTCGCTGGCTCGATCGGTCCCACCGGCTTCCTCCCGGCCAGCGACGACCCATCACTGGGGCAGATCCGCTTCCGCGAGCTGGTCGAGGTCTTCCGAGAGCAGGCCACCGGCCTCGTCAAGGGCGGCGTCGACCTGATCATCATCGAGACGGCGCAGGACATTCTCGAGGTCAAGGCGGCGATCTTCGGCACGCGCGAGGCCTTCAAGGAGCTAGACCGCAGCGTCCCCATCCAGACCAGCGTGTCGCTCCTGCCGCAGGGAGGCAAGATGCTCCTCGGCACCGACATCAGCTCGGTGCTGACCACGCTCGACGCACTGGGGGCGGACGTGATCGGGCTGAACTGCTCGACAGGACCGGAGGACATGCGCGATGCGATCAGGTTCTTGGGCGAGACCTGCTCGGTGCCGGTGCATTGCATCCCCAACGCCGGCATCCCGCATCAGGGCCCGAACGGAGAAACGATCTTTCCTGAGCAGCCCGAGCCGATGGCGGACGCCCTTGGGGAGTTCGTCGAGCGCTACGGCATCGGCATCGTCGGCGGGTGCTGCGGCACGACCCCGGACCACATCAAGGCTCTCGCCGAGCGGACCGTGGTCGCCGAAGACCAGGTGAACGGCGGAGCCCACGTGCTCGACGTCTGCGTGGCGCTGACCGAGCGCCAGGACGAGGACGAGCAGATGCGCCAAGTGGTCAAGCGGATCAGCCTTACCCAGCCTGCCCCGATCCAGGTCGACTCGACCGAGCCCGATGTGATCGAGACCGCGCTCGAGCAGATCCCCGGCCGCGCGATCGTCAACTCGATCAACCTCGAGGCGGGCCGCGACAAGCTCGACCGCGTCGTGCCGGTCGCCAAGGCTCACGGCGCTGCGCTGATCGCGCTGACGATAGACGAGCAGGGAATGGCCAAGACCGCGGAGCGCAAGGTCGAGGTGGCAAGGCGGATCACGCAGCTCTGCTGCGAGGAGCACGGTCTCGATCCAGAGGTCCTGATCTTCGACTGCCTGACCTTCACCCTCACGACGGGCGATGACGAGTGGAAGCCGAGCGCGATCGAGACGATCGAGGGCATTCGCCGAGTAAAAGCTGAGATCCCGGGCGTCAAGACATCGCTCGGCGTCTCCAACGTCTCATTCGGCGTCGGCCTGCCGGCCCGCAGCGTTTTGAACAGCGTCTTCCTACACCACTGCGTGGAGGCGGGGCTGGATCTGGCGATGGTCAACCCCAACCACATCACCCCCTATCCCGAGATCCCCGAGAACGAGCGGGAGCTCGCGGACGATCTGGTCTTCAACCGGCGCGACGACGCTCTCGAGCGGTTCATCGCCCACTTCGAGGCCAAGGGTCCCGAGGAGGCCTCGGATCAGGAGGATCCGACCGAAGGGATGGAGCCAGAGGAGGCGCTGCACTTCCACATCCTGCGGCGCAAGAAGGAGGGAGTCGAGGACTGGATCGACAGAAGCGTCGAAAAGATCGGCGCTGGACAAGATCGAGGGCTACACAAAAGGAACGGTCGTCCTGGCGACCGTTTTTGGCGACGTCCACGACATCGGAAAGTCGCTCGTCAACACGATCCTCACCAACAACGGCTACAGCGTCGTCGACCTCGGCAAGCAGGTCCCGATCTCCACGATCCTCGACGCTGCCGTCGAGCACGACGCCACCGCGATCGGGCTTAGTGCGCTACTCGTATCGACCTCCAAGCAGATGCCGGCCGCCGTGCAGGAGCTGCACCAGCGCGGACTCAAATACCCGGTCCTGGTTGGCGGAGCCGCGATCAACCGCAACTTCGGCCTACGGATCCTTTACCCCAACGGCACCGATTCCGACGACCTATACGAGCCGGGCGTCTTCTATTGCAAGGACGCCTTCGAGGGGCTGGCGAAGATGGACCAGCTGATCGAGCCAGAGAAGCGAGAGGTGCTGATCACTGACATCCGCGAGGCGGCGCGCAAGCTGCGCCAGCGGCCCGACAGCGACGAGCCAGATCTCCCGCCGCTGGATGACACGTCGGTCCGCAGCGCAGCGGCCGTGGATGTTCCGGTCCCGGAGCCGCCCTTCTGGGGCGTAAATGAGATACAGGTGGACATGGACGCCGTCTACCGCCACCTCGACACCCACGTGCTGTTCAAGCTCCACTGGGGCGGGCGCGGCGTCAAGGGTGAGGACTGGAAGCGGCTCCTGCGCGATGACTTCCAACCACGACTGGAGCGCATGTGGAACGAGCAGACCTACCTGCACCCACGGGCACTGCTCGGCTACTTCCCCTGCAACGCGGACGGCAATGAGCTGATCGTCTGGGATCCCGAGGCGCCGGGTGAGAGTGAGCTCGAACGGCTCGTGTTTCCGCGCCAGCCCAAGCATGACCGGATCTGCCTGGCCGACTTCTACCGGCCACTGTCTTCCGCGGAGATCGACGTGGTCGCGATTCAGGCCGTCACCGCCGGCGACGAGGTCACCGAGCTGATGGCCCGCCTGGAGAAGGATGGAGAGTTCGCCGAGCAGCTGTTTGTCCACGGCCTAGGCGTTCAGACTGCCGAGGGCATGGCGGAATGGCTGCACGCCCGAATCCGCTCGGAGCTGGGAATCGACCCGGCTCAGGGCAGGCGCTATTCCTGGGGCTACCCCGCCTGCCCCGACCAGTCAGAGCACGAGAAGGTATTCCGCCTGCTGGACGCGACGAGCATCGGCCTGGCCCTGTCGGGCGGCTACGCCATCGAGCCTGAGCAGTCGACGCTCGCCATCGTGGCCCACCATCCCCAGGCGGTCTACTTCGGGATGAAGTCCGGGTTCCTGCCGAAGACCGATAAGCAGGCGGCCGACGAGCTGATCGCCGGTACGGAGAAAGATCCCACACGCCTCGCGAGCCTCACCGATGCCGATCCGGTCACCGAGGAGGAGGCGGGCGAGGACGAGCCGGCGATGGCCGAGGCTTAGCACCCAACCGACTCGGCTAGCTTTCCGCCGTCCTATGCTGACGCGCTTGAAAGGAGTGAGCGGCTGTCTGCTCGCTGCCGCGGCCGTGTGCCTGCTGGCCGCCTGCGGGGGTCATAAGCACAAGCCCGGACGTCCCGGGCTTCCGGCCACGGTGCCCGCTGCCACCCCTACCGGGATCCACAAGATCAAGCACCTGATCATCATCATGCAGGAGAACCGCT
>VAWT01000217.1 GCA_005883415.1 Actinomycetota bacterium
AGTACAGAATCAGCTGCCGCGCATAGGGACCGAGGTCGTCGTCGAAGAACTCCTCCAACTCCAGAGCTTCGCGGCGCTCCTGCGGATCGGCGGGGTATAGCGGCGGGTCAGGCCAGCGATGTTCGAGTTCCTCGATGATCCGAGTCGAGTCGCCGATGGCCTGGCCATCGAGGATCAAGACAGGGAAGGTATCCCCGCCTGTTAGCTGTCTGGCTTTCGCTCGATGTTGACCCGGTACTGCGGCCCGGCGAATGTGCGGGATGTTCTTGTGGTCAAGGGCCCAGCGGGCCTTCTCGTTGTAGTTGGAGACCTTCAGGTGCCAGAGCACCGGGAGTTCTGCCGCGTCGCTCTCGCTCCGGTGACGGTCGGTCGGTTGGCCTGCTTGTGCGTTCACCCTGGATATCCCTCCCTCCACTTAAGCTGGCCGTGCGGTGTAGCAGGAGCGTGTGCCGGCGCGGTTTAGGGGGTGTCGGCGAATCCGTGCCCGTTTAGCCAGTTTGCGACGATCGTGCGGAATTTGGGGGCGGTGCGCTCGAGCATTGGGTAGTGCCCGGTGTCTGGCAGGCTCACGGCGGTGACGTCGTTACTGCCAGTGAAGTGGCCTTTTTGTTGGGCCCATCCGTCTTGGGTCCAGATTTTGTCTTTGGCGCCGATGGCCAGTAGCACTGGCACGTGGATCTCGCCGAGGCGGGCGAGGTCGACGGCGATCGCCTCGAGTGTGGTGGGCTCATATCCGCACGGGTTTGGTTCGCGCAGTTGGCCGTATGCCGCGATTACCGCCGGATCGGCGTTGTAGAAGAGATCGGGTCGGTATTCGGCTGGCCGTTCCATGAAGAAGTAGCCACCGGGTCCTCCTGGCTGCGCGTCCTGGCCGCCTGCTGAGCATACGGTGCCGGCTCGTAGCGATCGTTCGAGGATCAAGGGGGTCTGGCCCTGGTCGGCCCAGGTGACGACGATCAGTCCGTCGATGTCCTTGTAGGAGTAAGCCTCGATCTGCGCGAATGCCCCGCCGACGTCGTGGCCGACCAGCGCGATTCGGGTGAAGCTGGGCGCCGCGGTCCCGTCTGCAGTTTGGTACTCGCCGCTGCGCAGCTCTTCGATGATCTGGTGGGTGACGTCGGCTTGGGAGCCATAGCAGCTGTTGTTGCCTTGGGGATGCCCGCTGGTTCCATAGCCCAGCATGTCGATCGTCAGCGAGACATATCCAAGCTTGGCCATCTGAAGCGGCCAGTCGTAGGCCGGAATGCTGGTAAGGCGCCAGTTCCACTCCCCAACGTCAAGGCCGGTCAGGTACATGGCGATCGCTCGCGGCGCCTGGCCGACAAGCGCCGAGCGCGGCCCTGTGATGTGCCCGCGGACGGTGTACTCGGCGCCATCACTTGAGCACGCCACGCCAGAGGTGTCGGTGTTCTTGACCTGAAAGGAGACCGGCCGTTCGACGATACTCGTCGCCGCTCGCGCCGACGCGACCGAAAAAAGCCCCGAGAGCAGCCCGAGGACGCAAGCCACGGTCGAGGCTCGAGCGAGAAGCCGTGCTGCCTGCTTGCTGCGCATCCAAAGCCTGCTCATGGGAACTTCCTCCTCCCGCCTGGCCGAGATTCAATGGCGTCTGCTATTAGCAGCAGCTTATATTAGAGGCGGCGAAGGTACCATATATCTACGTGGAGGTCTTCGAGGCGATCGCCCAACCGAAACGCAGGGAGATCCTGCGGCTGTTAGCGGCCGGAGAGCGCAGCGCCGGCGAGCTGGCGTCGAGATTCGAGGTCACCCAGCCGGCGATCTCCCAGCACCTCCGGGTACTACGGGAAGCGGGCCTAGTCGAAGGACGCCGCGAGGGTGCGCGCCGCCTATATAGCCTGCGCAGGGAGGGACTCGGCGACGTACACAGCTTCCTGGCTGATGTGCTACCGGCCCGTTTGCAGGACCTCAAGCAGCTCGCCGAAGAGGAGGAGAAGGCAAATTCCGGACGCGCCCAGCGAAACTAGCGTCGCCGAATACGAGCTCAGGATCGCCGCGCGTCCCGAGACCGTGTTCGCCTACTTCACCGACCCGGCCAAGATCGTGCGCTGGATGGGAACCGACGCCACGCTGGACCCTCGTCCTGGCGGCATCTGCCGCATCAACATCAACGGCACAGTGATGTTGGGCACGTTCGTGAAGGTTGATCCCCACCGCCGAATCCTCCTGACATGGGGCTGGGAACAACAGCTCTTCTCCGTACCCCCGCAATCGACAGAGATCGAGATCACATTCACGCCGGACGACGAAGGCACGCTCGTCCGACTCACTCACCGCCGCCTACCCAACACAGCAGCAGCGGCTTTCCATCAAGCCGGTTGGGAGCACTACCTCCAACGGCTCGCCGTCGCGGCCGCCGGCGGCCAACCCAGCTCCGACTCCTGGCAGGACCCCGAAGTTCCGATGGCAAAGGTCAGAGCCGCGCTTGCCAAAGACGCGGGCTGAGTCCGGGCTGTGCTCGCCGTTTCCAAGCGCGCACCGCCACAACCGGAGCGGTCGAGAGCCGGAGGCCTCACGCAGCGATGCCGGACATGAAGGACGAACCATCAGTACGAATGTACGTCCACCGGCACCGACGGATCCCTCACCTCCTTCGGTGAGCAGATGGGTTGTTTAGGCGCTGCGCTCGAGCAGCGCTGTGGTGCGCCCTTGTCAGCGAAGCGCTGTCGCGTTTAGCCCGAAGGAGAGACCGTCCTTGACCGTGTGAGAGTGCCGCTTCGCGTGGAGCGCAGCAGCGACTTCACCGACGGCTGATGGTCGTCATCTCCGTCTTCGGTTCGCAGTCGACCGATGAGTCTGCGGGCCTGTGAGGGTCTAAGCCCCCATGACCGCTACGACTCCCCTCATCACCGGTGTGGACTTCGTCTGCATCCCGGCGCAGAACTTCGACGCAATGACCACCTTCTACGGCGAAACCCTCGGCCTGCCGTTCGTCAAGCGCTACGGCACCCGGCCGGGAGCCGAGTACCAGGCTGGCAACCTTACGCTGGCCATCATGCGTACCGAAGACTTTGGCGGCACGTTCTCGCCCAACGCGATGCCGATCGCTCTGCAGGTCGGCGACGTGGCCTCCGTGCGAGAGCGGCTTGAGGCAAAGAGCGTGCGCTTCGTTAGCGACACGTTTGACTCCGGCGTCTGCTGGCAGGCGATCTGCCTGGATCCTGACGGCAACCCGCTGTCGCTGCACCACCGCTACGCGCCGAAGGACGAAACGCCCGCCGCGTGAGTCGAGGCGCATCGGTGGGCTGGTGCCGGGCTCGGGATGTCGGATCCCTCACCTGCTTCGGTGAGCAGGTGGTTGATCAGGCGCCATGCCGCCAGGGAGCTGCTCGCACGCTGGATCGCGGAAGTCCGCTGAGCGCTGCGTTCGAGTGCTGATGCCGTGAACGATTCGCGCCTAGACTGACAGTGGTGAGCGTGTTTCGCGGAATCGACCACGACGAGCTCGAGCGAGGCGCTCGTGCGCAGCCCGCCCTCGAGGAGAAACGGAAGGCGACGCGCTCGGGCGTGCTCGGTACCGGCACGCTCGCCTGCCGCCGCTGTGATGCTCCGATCGATCCGGGAACTAGTCCGAAGTTGCTGACCGAGCTGCTGGCGTGTCCGTTCTGTCACGCGCGCGGCCCAGTGTGCGACTTCCTCTCCCTGGCTACTCCTACGCGCCCCGCGCGCGTCGTCGTGAGAGTCGCGCTCCCGATCCGCTAGCACCCGTGCCGACGGGAAGGCACTTGGGCCCTTGCTGGTCCAGTAAGCCCTTCGCCACCCATCCGAGGATGCCGCCTCAGCGGCTGCGAGTAAACGCTATGGGAGCCTGGGCTGTCCGTCCTCGAGGACGGCGACCGTCTCCTGCACCGCGTAGGCATGCAGCGCCAGACAGTGCTTCGCCTGGGCGTCATGAGTGGCGCTCAGCTCGTCTGAACGAAGAACATTGTCAAGAGCAGTCCGGTCGGCCGCGCCAAGCACGACCGCGCCGTGGTAGCGACGGTGGGCAGGGTTGTCGTGCGCGACGCCTGGCGTTGGCCACCCCCACCTGAAGTATGGAAGGAACACGTGGGTGCGCAACTCGACGGTGCCCGGCGCGCGGGCGAGCGACGCTCCGAGCACATCGTGAACGAATGATCGAAAGGCGC
>VAWT01000218.1 GCA_005883415.1 Actinomycetota bacterium
AGATCCTGACCGAGCACAAGGCAGCGAGTGAGAACACTGGTCCGGATGACCCGGTGTTCGTGACATCAGCAGGCAAGCCGCGCTCCCGTCACAACCTCCGTCATGACGTGGTCGAGGCCGTCGTCGCCCATGCGACCAAGCTCGCCGAGGAGCGCGGAGCACAGCCGCTGCCGACCGGGATCACGCCGCATAAGCTCCGGCACACGTTCGCCTCGATTCTGGTGGCGATCGGCAACGACCCGTCTTACGTGATGCAGCAGTTCGGGCATACCGATCCGGCGTTCACGCTGCGGGTCTACGCCCACATGATGCGCCGCAGAGACGAGGAGCGGGCACAGTAAAATCACTCGTTGAGGGCCACGTTTGGGCAGTGAATGGGCAGTATGCGCCTGATTCGGGTTCCCAAGCGCAACCCGCGAGTGACGCCTGAATACGCGAAAGCCCCGCATTAGCAGGGCCTTCTGATATCGGGGCGCCCGGATTTGAACCGGGGACCTCACCGACCCGAATTATGGGCGAACGCCAGCCCGGAGGCACAAAAAGCCTGCAAAAGAATAGTTTTGTTTGCACGCTCTCCTCGTCGAGCATTCACGGATTTTGCGGTCGATTCCGGTGGTTTAGGCAGTGAGGTCCCGTTACCGGCCAGCCATTCGGTAACCGACGTCTGGGTGTACGCGGCTCCAAAGGCTCTCAACTGAAGCCATCCGTGCGAAGTTGCCGATCCGACACACATCCCGCCTGCGGGCCGGAATGGCGCTGGCGCCGTGGCAGCATTCGCGAAGACGCAGAGAGCCGTCTCCGCTTCGAACGATGGAATTCCAACGTGAGCTTCTGATCGCCGAGATCCTCGCGCCCGGGTCGGGCGAGCGAATACGTCAGTCGCTCGAGGTGCGAGTCGATCCCCTCACCGGCCACACCTCGCGAATCTTGCCCGAGCAGGGTCTGATGCCCGCGAATGACTTTGACCTGGCGGCATTTGCACGTGAAAACCAGCCGCGGTGCCCGTTTTGCGAGGAGCGGATCGATTCGATGACGCCGCGGCTTACGCCCGAGCTCGATCCGGGGGGGCGCCTGGTTCGCGGCGAGGCCGTCCTGTTTCCCAATCTCCACGCATACTCCTCGCACAGCTGCGTGTCCGTCTATTCCCCTCGGCTGCACTACCTGCCGCTCGGAGACATGACCGAGCGTCTGGTGGGCGACAACCTCTCGACGCAGGTCGAACACGCGAGAGCGATCATGGCGGCTGATCCGCAGTCCCGGTGGGCGTCGATCAATGCCAACCACATGCTTCCGTCCGGAAGCTCTCTTTTCCATCCACACCTGCAGGGGATAGTCGACTCCCAGCCGACGACGATGCAGCGGATGCTGGCCGAGGTGCCGCCGGAGCGGTTCGAGTCCTACCTCGCGAGCGAGCGACACAGCGGGGAGCGATACCTAGTTGACACCGGCCGAGTGGAGTGGCTTGTGAGCTTCGCGCCGATCGCGCCCGCGGAGCTGAGGGCGTTCGTGCGCAGGATCTCGTCTTCGGTGGAGGCCGACGAGGACCTCATCGCGGAGCTGGCCCATGGTCTGACGCGGGCACTCAACGCCTATGCCGAGATGGGATTCGAGAGCTTCAACCTGGCGGTCTACGGAGCGCCACCCGCGACGGACGGGTACCCCCTGAACCTCCGACTGGGGTGCCGCTCAAACCTCAAGCCGCTCTACCGCTCGGATTCGGCGTTCCTCGAGCGACTGCATTGGGAGGGCCTGATCGACCTTCCTCCCGAGAGGGTCGCGGAGGAGATTGGCGATCGCTTTCGGCGATAGTGCACAGGGCCAGGACCGCAGAAACAACGACCGAGAGGGTGGACGGAGGAGCGAATTAGCCCCCGCACTCGGCCAGTTCTCGATGGACCGCCCTGCCTATGGGGACCGCTCGCTGCCGGAAGCTGGTACCACCGGCTGGTCACAGTCGGCGCAAACGACCGTCACCACATCCGGTCCCGCCACCCGTACCGCACTGTCCGGCTCGCCGCAGCACTCACACATGGTGGCGGCCTTCGCCTGCCAACGACGCGCGATCGCTCCCGCCTCACGCCGATTCAGAACCTCGCTGACCACCTTGAGACGGAGCAGGCCCGAGGCGTCAACCGTCGGGTGGACGACGGCGGACGGATCAAGGTTCCGCAGTTCTCGTTCAAGGTCCTCGGCCAGCGATCTCCAAGCGGCTCCAACCATCAAGCACCCTCTGCGCTTAGGCTGTGTTTGCGCTGATGCCGATCATATCCAGCGCCGAGACCGAGCCGCTCAGGCACCGCGGAACTCCCTCAGCGTGCGCCTACAGGCATCGACGAAGATGCGCCCGTCGGTTCGAAGCGTGAAGAAGCTGGCGCCCGCCGCCCGCCAGCGGCGAATCTGCTCTGGGCGCTCGAGGTATACGCCTAGCCCCGCGTGTGGGGTGACGTGCTGGACGAGTTCCTCTCCCGCGGCGATCACGTCGGGATGATCGAGTTCACCGGGGTGCCCGACGCTCTGGGACAGATCGTAAGGACCCACGAACACCACGTCCACTCCGGATGTCGAGGCGACGGCGCCGGCTTCGGGCAGCGCGTCCAGAGCCTCGAGCTGCACGACCACGACCGTCAGCGCCTCGCGCTCCTTGACGTCCGGCCCTCCCCGGAGCTCGTGGCGCACGATTGGAGCTAGCCCGCGGCGACCCGCCGGGTGATAACGAGCCGCGGACACCACGGCGGCGGCCTGGTCGGCGGCCCGAATTCCGGGAGCCATCACGCCGGTCGGTCCCATGTCGAGAACCCTCGTGATGGAGCTTGTCAGGCCGGCTTCGATCCGGACCAGGCAGGCCACTCCGGTCGCCTGACAGCTGGCGATCAGCGTCGAGAGCAAGCCAACGTCAATCGAGGAATGCTCCAGATCGAGCACCAGGAAGTCAAAGCCCGCAAGCGCGTAACACTCGATCGTGGCGCGTGTGGGCAGCTCGAGAACGAACGAGCCGATCAGCTCCTGGCGCGCAGCCAGGCGTTCGCGAAATGATGTGGGTGCGACCGTCACACCGTGCTCCGCTCACATCGTGCGGTAGCGGAGCTGTTCGCGGACGCCGTTCTGGCTGGAGCGCAGGATCGCATCGCACACCTCGGCGGCTCGATAACCATCCTCAAAGTCAGCGCCATACGGTCGTACGTCGTCGCCAGTGGCGATCGCCTGCAGAAGGTGGTGGATCTCGTGCACGAACGTGTGCTCCCAGCCGATGATGTGCCCGTGCGGCCACCACCACTCCAAGAAGGGGTGGGTGGCCTCGGTCACCAGCACCTGCCTGAACCCCTGCGCGTTCCACCCGGGTCGGGAGTCGACCAGGTGCACCTGGAGCTCGTTGAGCCGTTCGAGCTCGAACGCAACGGATCCCTTGGAGCCGTTGATCTCGAACGTCAGCGCGTTCTTGCGGCCGTGGCAGAAGCGCGAGGCCTCCAGGGTTCCGACGGCTCCGTTTTCGAACGCGACCGTGGCCTCGAACGCGTCGTCGACATCGACCTTGCCGCCGGGTCGTTCGGGGATGAACGTCCGCGTTAGGCCACAGACGGCGTCGATCTCCCCGACCAGGAACCGTGCCAGGTCAACTATGTGAGCGCCGAGGTCACCGAGGGCCCCCGATCCCGCCACCGCCTTGTCGAGTCTCCAGACGCGCTCGAAACGAGGGTCAATGATCCATTCTTGGAGGTAGCGCGCGCGGAAGTGGTAGATGTCGCCCAGCTCGTCGGCGTCGATCATGCTTCGTGCCAGCCTGACGGCCGGCACGAACCGGTAGTTGAAGGCGCACATGTGCTTGACCCCAGCCCGCACCGCGCACTCCCACATCTGATAGCTCTCCTCAGCGGTCCGGCCAAGCGGCTTCTCGCACAGAACGTGCTTGCCGCT